>JAZQJL010000316.1:0-5526 GCA_045541595.1 Lachnospiraceae bacterium
GGACTGGTGGCATCCTGTGCTCTTGTTACAGAGGATACCTTACTGGCGGAGTATACCGTAAATTTCAAAAAGACTCATTCCCAGACGTTACTTCCCATGGTGGAAGAAATTGTCTCCATGGTGGGTCTGGAGTTAAGTGAACTGGATGCCATTGCGGTTTCGGCCGGACCGGGTTCCTTTACCGGACTCCGCATCGGCTCGGCAACAGCAAAGGGTCTTGGACTTGCGCTGGGCAAGCCGATTATTCCGGTGCCGACCACCCAGGGAATTGCCGCAAATTTATACGGAGCAGAGGGAATCATCTGTCCGCTCATGGATGCCAGAAGAAATCAGGTGTATACCGGATTATACCGCTACAACAAAGACGGTTTTTTTGTTGTGGAAGATCAGATGGCGGTTCTGGTGGATGAAATCATTGAAAAAGTGAACAGTATAGGCGAACCGGTTACCTATCTTGGTGATGGGGTAGAGGTTTTTGTAAAGATACTGGAAGAAAAAACAACGGTGCCTTTTTCCTTTGCGCCGTTACACTTAAATAAGCAGCGGGCAGGAGCGCTGGCGGCAAGAGCAATCGAACTGTATAAGGCCGGTGTGGTGCAGACTGCTGCGGAGCATGAACCGGATTATTTGCGTCTGTCCCAGGCAGAGCGCGAACTAAAGGAAAAACAGGCAGGAGAAAACTAATGCAGATACGACCTATGACAATGGAGGACTGCAATCAGGTGGCGGAAATCGAAGCGGCCAGCTTTTCCATGCCTTGGAGCCTTAGGGCTTTCACGGATACGGTAACAAAAGAAAATTTCCGGTATTTCGTGGCGGAGGAAGCAGGAGAAATCCTCGGCTATTGTGGCTTTCTTTATGTGTTGGACGAAGCTGAAATACCTAATGTTTGTGTCAAAGCAACGGCAAGAAAGCAGGGCGTAGGCAGACAAATGATGACGGCTCTGATAAACGAAGCGGAGGCACTGGGCATTGCCGTACTGTTTTTGGAAGTCAGGGAAAGCAACGTGGCGGCAAGGCGTCTGTATGAATCCCTTGGATTTGTGGAAAACGGTATCCGGAAAAACTTCTATGAACAGCCGACGGAACATGCCGTACTGATGAGTAAAACACTGTAACATTCTGCTACGGGTGGGAGTAAGTACCATTGGCAGAATGACTTAAATTCTTTATAATTGTTCTATATACGTTATGGAAGAGTGGAGGATAAACAGTGGAGCTAAAAAAATGTAATTGTTGTGGGAAAGAGATAAAAGAAGAGCAGGGAATGTTAAAAGAAGATGTGCTTTTTGTCGTAAAGGACTGGGGATATTTCTCCTCCAAAGACATGGAGCGGCACAGCATCATTATTTGTGAGGCCTGCTATGATAAGTGGGTATCCGGATTCAAGATCCCGCCCAAGGCGGAGGAGCGGACGGAGGCCCTGTAAAGCGAGGAAGAAGAATGTTAGATATTTGTTTGCTTGGTACCGGCGGTATGATGCCGTTACCGGGACGCTGGTTAACAGCGCTGATGACAAGATATAACGGAAAAGGACTGTTGATTGACTGCGGAGAAGGCACCCAGATCGCTTTAAAAGAAAAGGGATGGAGCTGCCATGATATTGATATCATCTGTTTCACCCATTTTCACGGAGACCATATCAGCGGTTTGCCGGGATTACTGCTTTCCATGGGGAACGCAGAGCGAAAGGAACCGGTGACGCTAGTTGGGCCAAAGGGATTGGAACGTGTGGTTTCCGCACTGCGGGTGATTGCACCGGAACTTCCTTTTGAATTAAAATTTATAGAAATTACGGAACCGGAGCAGAGCCTGGAACTTTGCGGCTACAAGATTGATATGTTCCGAGTAAATCATAATGTAATCTGCTACGGCTATACCCTTTCCATCAAGCGGGGCGGCAGATTCTATGCAGAAAAGGCAAAGGAATTGAATATTCCGTTAATGTACTGGAACCGTCTGCAAAAAGGCGAGGTAATTGAAACAGACGAAATTACGTACACACCGGACATGGTACTCGGTCCGGAACGCAAAGGGATAAAAGTGACATATTGCACAGACACAAGACCAACCCAGAGTCTTGTGAAAAATGCAAAAGATGCCGATTTATTAATATGTGAAGGAATGTATGGTGAGGAAGAAAAACAGTCCAGGGCTTCGGAATATAAGCACATGACCTTTGCGGAAGCTGCAAAGGTGGCAAAGGAAGCCGGAGTGCGGGAACTTTGGCTGACACATTACAGTCCTTCCCTGGTAAGACCGAAAGATGCCCTTCCGGAGGCAAAACGGATTTTTCCGGAAGCCCGTTGCGGAAAAGACGGCATGAGTGTAACCTTGGAGTTTGAAAAAGACGAATAGTACGAAAGGATGAGGTGGAATGAAAGGGAAAAAACTAGCACAGCTGATAGGCGGTCTTTGTCTTGTGGTGGCTGTAGTCCTTGGCGTTTTTCTTGCGCTGAATCAGAGAGAAGATGACAGTGTATTTTCTAAAGAAGACAAACCAAATACTGAGGCCCAGAATATCCTGGCAAAGGATATCGACCGGAATTATCCTGCTACGGTGCGGGAAGTAGTACGTTTATATGCCCGGATTTCCAAGTGCTATCATAATGAAAAAATTTCGGAAGAAGAATTTAACGGTCTGGTAGAAATGCAAAGAAAGCTCTTTGATGATGAATTTTTGGCAAATAATCCGCTGGACACGTTTACTAATAATCTGGCGGCTGAAATTGATTCGGCAAAGAAGCGAAAGTATCAGATGATACTTTGGCGGGTGCAGAAGGAGAGTAGCGTAATAACCTGGCAGGATGGTGATAATAAGTTCGCAAGTATTGTTGCCAGCTTTACCATGACGGAAAAAGAGGTGGGAAACACCAGAACTTTTGAAGAATTTCTCCTTCGTGAGGACGAAACCGGACGCTGGAAAATTGTAGGCTGGCGTTTGACAGATCCGATAGAAATCGAAGATTAACCAAAGGAAAGAAAGACCATGAATGACACATATATACTTGCAATTGAATCTTCCTGTGATGAAACTGCCGCTGCGGTAATCAAAAACGGGAGAACCGTACTTTCCAATGTAATTTCTTCGCAGATTGCACTTCATACATTGTATGGAGGTGTAGTGCCGGAAATTGCGTCCAGAAAGCATATTGAAAAAATCAATCAGGTAATTGAAGAAGCGTTAACAGAAGCCGGCATGGAATTAAACCAAATGGATGCCATCGGTGTTACCTACGGCCCCGGCCTGGTCGGTGCGCTCCTTGTCGGTGTGGCGGGAGCAAAGGCAATCAGTTTTGCCACCGGTATTCCGCTGGTGGGTGTCCATCATATTGAGGGACATGTATCTGCGAATTATATTGAACACCCGGATTTGGAACCGCCGTTTTTATGTTTGATTGTATCCGGTGGGCATACCCATTTAGTGATTGTAAAAGAGTACGGTGAATATGAAATTATCGGAAGAACTCATGACGATGCTGCGGGAGAAGCTTACGATAAGGTGGCCCGCGCCATTGGCTTAGGCTATCCGGGCGGACCAAAGATTGATAAATTGGCAAAGGAAGGAAATCCGGAGGCAATTGCATTTCCACGGGCTCATGTCGAGGGATGTCCGTACGATTTCAGTTTCAGCGGCTTAAAATCTGCGGTGCTGAATTATCTGCATCACGCGGAGCAGGTTGGTGAAGAAATCAACCGGGCGGATGTAGCGGCGTCCTTCCAGGCAGCGGTTGTAGATGTGCTGGTTGACCGGACACTGCAAGCTGCAAAGGAATATGACATTGATAAAATTGCCCTGGCCGGCGGCGTGGCATCCAACTCTGCCCTTCGCGCAGGAATGGAAGCGGCATGCAAAAAAGCAGGCAAGAAGCTTTATTTTCCATCACCGATTTATTGTACAGACAACGCAGCAATGATTGGTGCGGCGGCTTACTATGAATATAAGAAGGGCGTCCGGCACGGTCTTGATTTAAATGCGGTTCCAAATTTAAAAATAGGACAAAGATAACTCGCACGGTATTTATATAAGGAGGATTGACGTGGCAGGAAAAGTGACGGCAATCGTTCTTGCTGCGGGAAAAGGCTCCAGAATGAACAGTGACATACCAAAACAGTACCTGACCTTATTGGGGAAACCGGTACTGTTTTATTCTTTACAGGCGTTTGAAGAAAGCGCTGCGGATGAAATCATTCTGGTAACCGGCAGCGGAGAACAGGAGTATTGCAAAAAAGAAATTGTTGAGAAGTATCAGATTAAGAAAGTAACGCAGATTGTGGAAGGCGGAGCGGAACGGTACATTTCTGTTCATCATGGTCTTCAGGCGGCGGAGGGCGCTGCTTATGCGTTGATCCATGACGGGGCAAGACCGTTGGTTTCTTCTTTTGTTATCAATGAAGCAATTCGCTGTGTAAAAGAAACGGGAGCCTGCGTGGCGGGCATGCCGGTAAAGGACACCATACAGATGGTGGACGAAAACGGAATGATATGTGCAACACCGGACAGACGCCGGACCTGGATTGCTCAGACTCCTCAATGCTTTGCGTATGAATTGGCTCTTTCTTCTTATAATGAAGCAATAAAAAAAGGTGACAACAGTGTTACGGATGATGCTATGGTGGTACAGCGCTATGGCAATGCAAAAATCAGTATGGTGGAAGGCGGCTACGAGAATATTAAAGTAACCACACCGGAGGATATTGCGGTGGCAGAGTGCTTTTTGAAAACCAAGTACACCGGATAGACGGGGCAATATCAATATACGGTGGTTCACTTATCAAATAGTACAAAGTGTAGCTATTGTTTGTATAATATCGAAAAAAGTTAAAAAAAGTTTAAAAAAGTGCTTGACATATTTTGCGCTGAGTGGTAAGATAACAAAGCACTGTTCGGAGAGTTGTCCGAGTGGTTTAAGGAGCTGGTCTTGAAAACCAGTGATTCCGAAAGGAACCGTGGGTTCGAATCCCACACTCTCCGTTTGGAATATCTGGTATACAGCTGTTCCTTTCATATGACATATTCATTTAGCAATTTGGAGAAGTACCCAAGCGGCTGAAGGGGCTCCCCTGGAAAGGGAGTAGGTCGTTAATAGCGGCGCGAGGGTTCAAATCCCTCCTTCTCCGTTCAATAACAAATTTCAAAAAAAGTTGAAAAATGTTGTTGACAAACCACAAACCCTGTGGTAAGATAAGCAAGCTGTTTGAAATGAGCGAAACTTAAAAACAATTCAAACAACTTAAAAACAATTTCAAAAAACTTTTAAAAAAGTGCTTGACATTGAAAATGAGTTGTGTTAGAATAACGAAGTCGCTTGCGAAAGCAGCAACAAGCGGAATGAAAGTTCCGCGGCAATCCGGCGAAGCCCATTGCAGCAACCTATGGTTGCGTGGGACCTTGATAATTAAACAGTGAAACAACCCTGAAAATTCAATGAATTTTCATTCTAAGAACAGACAGTTATGTCTACCTTAGAAACAGTAAAAAACATCGAAAGATGTACGGAACGAACCTTTGCTTTTTAGGAATAA
>JAZQJL010000317.1:0-8475 GCA_045541595.1 Lachnospiraceae bacterium
ATCATGCATATGATTGATAATGAAACAGCTGAACTGATTCAGTACGACAATCCTCAGGTGATTGTGCTGAGAAACGGAGTTAATTATGACTATCCCAAAACGGAAGTTACCATTGACGGAAAGAAGATTTTCAAATCCTTGATTCGTTTAATGGAGGGTGATATTTTCATTGCAATGAGTGACGGTTGTCCTCATGCCGGCATCGGAATGTCTTATAATTTCGGCTGGAAGCGGGAGGATATTATTGAATTTATGGAGGCCCTGGCACCAAGTGGTCTGACGGCAAAAAATATGGCTACCATGCTGGTGGATGCCTGTGATGAGTTATACGGCAGAGAACCGGGGGACGACGCCACAGCCTGTGTGGTAAAGGTACGTAAGCGGGTACCGATGAATCTGTTGTTTGGTCCGCCATGGAATCCGGACGATGTAAACCGGATGATGTCCCTGTTCTTTTCAAAAGAAGGAAAACATATTATTTGCGGAGGCACTACGTCTTCCATTGCTGCAAAATATTTAGGAAAGACCTTGATACCAAACCTGACATCGGAAAAATCAGATGTACCGCCGACAGCAAAGCTGGAGGGGGCAGACCTGGTAACAGAAGGTGTTATTACCATCAATAAAGTCGTAGAATATGCGAAGGATTACCTGACGGATAATGAAAAGTACGAGCATTGGAACTTTAAGAAGGATGGAGCCTCTTTGATCTGTCAGCATCTGTTTGAAGAGGCAACGGATATAAATTTCTATGTAGGACGGGCCATCAATCCTGCCCACCAAAATCCGGATTTGCCAATCAACTTTAATATCAAAATGAACCTGGTAGAGGAACTGTCCAAATGTTTAAAAGAAATGGGCAAGAGAATTAAGGTCAGCTATTTCTAATACGGAAAGGAATTTTAAATGGGTAAAAATTTTACGTTTCAAGGGCATACCTTTGATGATGAAAAACAGCTGATTGCAGCCAAAAAAGAAGCGGAGGCCATTGAATATCTTCGGGCAAAAACGGATTTTGGCAATATGAACAATCTGATGAAATTATATGACCGTATTCTGGACAGAGACATGATGGAAACGGTAGTCGGCATAGAATTTTTAAAGGAAATCAGAGAAAAGCTGGTGGGATCCGGCATGTTTAAGGAAGAGCAGGTGCGACCGGTACCGCTACTTCCGGAAGTAAAAAAGATTAAAAAGCGTAAGGAACTGGAAAAGCGCAGCAAAGAGCGTACTTTGTTGGAGCGGAGTGAACGTCAAAATACTATTTTAAAAACCGTATGCTTTTTCCTTGTATTGCTGGTAATCGGTATGTTCGTAATTGTACTTACCGGAAAGCGTTCTCCGCTTGCCATCCGCTATGAAGAACAATTGATTGACAAGTATGCTGTCTGGGCTACGGAACTTCAGGAAAAAGAAGAATATTTAAGAGATTACGTCCGTAAGCTGGAACAGCAGGGAATTACCGTGCCGGAATGGGAAGAAACAAACAATCCGTTGAATGATTCGAAGGAATAATGTGAAGAATATGAAAAAGCTTTTCACACATCCAACATAAAGAAATCACAGAAAATACATAAAACTGCTGTATGATATTGGTAAAATACATGCACTATGTAATGGTGCAGGAAATGCAGAAGGGAAGAAGCAATGGACCGGATTAAAATTTTAGTTGTAGATGACGAGAGCAGAATGAGAAAGCTGGTGAATGATTTTCTGACCAAGCAGGGCTTTACGGTGCTGGAAGCAGAAAATGGCGAAGAGGCAGTGGACATGTTTTTTGCAGATAAAAACATCAGCCTGATTATTCTGGATGTTATGATGCCTAAAATGGATGGATGGCAGGTATGCCGTGAGATCAGACAGTATTCCCAGGTGCCAATTATTATGCTGACAGCAAAAAGTGATGAACGGGATGAACTTCTCGGATTTGAGCTGGGAGTGGATGAGTACATTTCCAAACCGTTTTCTCCAAAGATTCTGGTTGCCAGGGCGGAAGCGATTTTGCGCCGGGCCAATGCAACCCAGGAGGAGGCACTGGAAGTGGGCGGAATTTTACTGGATAAGTCAGCACATTCCGTAAAAATTGATGGCCAGCCGATGGATTTAAGTGTAAAGGAATTTGAACTGTTGGAATATTTTCTGACCAATAAAGGCGTGGCGCTCTCCAGAGAAAAAATCTTAAATAACGTTTGGAACTATGATTATTTTGGCGATGCCAGAACCATAGACACCCACGTAAAGAAATTGCGCAGCAAAATGGGTGAAAAGGGTGACTATATTAAGACAATCTGGGGTATGGGATACAAGTTTGAAGTTTAAATTCGGAGAAATATTATGAAAAAGAAAATCTCATGGAGATTCAAAATGGTTCTGTTAATGCTGGTATCGGTGGTTGGTGCAATTGCCGTAACCTGGGTACTTAACAGAACCTTTCTTGAAGATTACTATTTGTACAGTAAAATGGATATGCTGGATGATGTGTTTCATGCGGTAAATGAGGTGATTGTCCAGGCAGAGCAGGAGGCAAATGCATCAAAAGAATCAGAGGACGAGGATTCGGAGGGCTTTCTTGTGGACGAGCTGGAAGGAAGTTCGGGCAAAAGAGAGGAACATGTGCTGTTACAGTTTAGTGAGGCACAGCGACTTGTCCTGGATGTACAGGCAATCCGTAATGATGTTTCCATTCTGGTGGCGCAAAACTCCAATGCTATTTTTTTCTCTTCTTCTAACAGCCCGGAAACACTGTTTTACATGATGGACCGAATTATGCCCAATATTTATCCGGGTCACAAAGCGGAGTACAATTTTTATAAAAAAATAAAGACCGTAAATAATACTTATGATTTATACGAAAGCTACGATGTCCGCACCAAGACAAATTTTATTGAACTTGTATGGAATGATGCGGGGAGCGACATGTATATTTTAGTTCGTACCAGTGTGGAAAGCCTTCAGGCTAATGTAGACATTGCCAATAAATTTCTGGCGTATGCAGGAATTCTAGTGGCTGTGCTTGTTTCAGTGCTGGTGTTTTTTGCCACCAAGTCTTTTATCCGCCCCGTAGAGGAATTGTCTGACATTGCCAAGCGCATGAGTAATCTGGATTTCAATGCAAAATATAAGGTGGAATCCAATGATGAAATCGGAGAACTGGGTCAGAGCATTAATCTTTTGTCAGAAAAACTGGAAGACACGATTTCTGATTTGAAAAGTGCAAATAATCAGTTGCAGCGGGATATTGAGCAAAAAGTTCAGGTGGATGAGATGAGAAAGGAATTCTTATCCAATGTTACCCATGAATTAAAAACACCGATTGCCTTGATTCAGGGCTATGCGGAAGGGTTAAAAGATAATATATCCGAGGATGCGGAAAGCCGGGAATTTTACTGTGATGTTATCATTGATGAAGCTTCTAAAATGAACAAAATGGTTAAGAAACTTCTTACTTTGAACCAGATTGAGTTTGGCAACGAAGCAATAGAAATGGAACGGTTTGATGTGGTTACACTGATTCGTTCCGTACTGGAAAGTTCGGATATTCTGATAAAGCAAAAGGATATCCGGGTGCAGTTTGACCAAACCTTCACTGCGGAAGTCTGGGCGGATGAATATATGATAGAAGAAGTAGTGACAAACTACCTGACCAATGCCATCCATTATACTTCAAAGGAAAAAATAATAGATATCCGGGTTTCCAAAGGAAATGGACGTGTCCGGGTTTCTGTATTTAATACCGGAGAGCCGATTCCGGAAGAGGATATCGATAAAATTTGGATAAAATTCTATAAGGTGGATAAGGCCCGTACAAGAGAATACGGCGGAAACGGTATTGGTTTGTCTATCGTAAAGGCAATTATGGAATCCCATAATAAGCCGTATGGAGTGATAAATCATTCCAATGGCGTGGAATTTTGGTTTGAATTGGATGCAAATGCATAAAAATTTAGATAAACTTTTGCATAAATATTGCCGATAAATTAGAAAAGTGGTACAATGTTCTTATAGGGTGGAGTGGAATGCTGCTTTTAACACTTCTCCCTTCAGAATAGCAGATTACATAAGTAACAGGAGGATGTTCTTGTGAAAAAAAAGTTAATACTGGCGACGGTTTTTGTAATGCTGTGTATGCTGTGCGGATGTCTTGAGGCTACACCGCTGACAGATTCGGAAATGGATGCTGTTGCAGAATATGCATCGTCGCTTCTTTTAAAATATGACAAAAATTACAGAACACCGTTGTACTATGCGGAGGAACGGGAAACAAAACTGACACCTACGCCAACACCGTTGCCTGTACCGGAAAATCCAACGGCAACGCCTACGCCAACACCGTCACAAAGCACCACTCCGGAAAACACACCGTCTGTTAATCCAACCGCCGGGGCTACGGCAACACCAACGCCTACGCCAACACCGGTACCAAACAGATATGACGACGAAGAAACCGGAAGACAGCTGACCGAGATTATGGGAGCAGAAAATATTACGGTTTCCTGTACGGGATTCGAGATAATGAAATCTGTGCAGAGCACGGAGTATTTCAGCCTGGTGGCAAAAGAGGGCAGACAATATGTGGTAGTTAGTTTCCGGTTGAGCAACAGCACAGAAAAAGACCTGGTATTTGATGCTTCCGGAAGCGGTTTGGAATATTCCTTGGATATCAATACTGGTAAAGTTTCCAGAGTGTCACTTTCTATGCTGGAAAATGACCTGCAGTATATGGAAATTCCGGTTCCGGCAAAAGGAACGGCAGATGCGGTTCTGGTGTTTGAAATTGCCGATGAAGAAATCAACACAATCCACCTGATTATAAAAAATGAGTCAGAGGATTCCGTTTTTGCAAAGCTGAAATAAAATTTGAATTATCAGTAAATTTATACTATAATAAAATATAATACACAAAAGTGGAGGGGTAAAACTATGGATACAGGTATTTTATTGGAAAGCGGAACAAATGAGTTAGAAATTCTTGAATTTATGATTGGTAACAACAGATATGGTATTAATGTTGCAAAGATACGAGAAATTCTGCCATATTCCAAGGCGGTACCTGTACCAAATGCGGATCCGGCAATCGAAGGTATCTTTATGCCTCGTGATGAAATAATCACCAGCATCAATTTATCCAAGGTATTAAATATGCCGGGCTCTGATAACGAGGCAACAGACTTATATGTAGTTACCTACTTTAACCACACCAACGCAGCATTTCACGTACACTCTGTAGTAGGTATTGAGCGTGTGTCCTGGGCAGACATTTTAAAACCGGACGCAACATTAAGTACTCAGGGAAATGGCGTAGCTACCGGTATTGTAAAAATAAACGGCCGTTTAATTATTCTGCTTGACTTTGAAAAGATTATTGCAGATATCAGTCCGGCAACTACAGTTAAAATTGAAGATGTAGAGGCTTTGGGTGCAAGAGAACGAAGCAATCTTCCTATTCTGATTGCAGAGGACTCTCCATTATTATCCCATCTGATTCAGGACTGTTTAAAGCGGGCCGGTTACAGCAATTTGATAGTAAATATGGATGGTCAGGAAGCTTGGGAAAAACTTGAAAAGTTTGCCCAGGACGGCACCTTGGCTGATAAGGTTAAATTAGTTATTACGGATATTGAAATGCCAAGAATGGACGGTCACCATTTGACCAAACTCATTAAGAGTAACGGAAAAACATCTTTCCTTCCGGTTATCATTTTCTCTTCCATGATTTCCGAAGATATGATGAGAAAAGGAAAGAGTCTGGGTGCAGACGCACAGATTACAAAGCCGGAAATCGGTACCCTTGTTGGAGAAATTGATCGCTTGATCTTAAAATAACAGGCTATTTTAATTGGCGGGAATGAGGAGCAAAATGACAGTTTGTAAGCATTGCGGGACAGAAATTGAAGATGGATTAGAATACTGTCCGAATTGCGGACAAAGCATAGACGAGAATTTCGGCGACTTTTTTGATGCGGACGGAGATCTGGAAGAAGAAGCGTACAATATCTTTGATATGCCGGAAGAATTTGATATGGACAGTCTGTTAGACCGGGAATTCAGTCAGGGAACGACGTTCGGTGCTACCGAATCTGCAAGCTTTTTAGCGCCTGCCGATGATGTATCTGAGGATATTTCGCTGTATGACAGCTTTTCGGAACCGGAAGATATTCCGGAACCGGATATTTTTCCAACGTTTGAAGAAATTAATGAAGCAGAAGAGCTTTATCAGGAACCGGAGCCGCAAATACAGACTGTTGCAGAAGAGCAGGACGATTTAGCAGAATTGCTTGGTCTTTTTGCACCGGGTCAGGAGGATGAGGTTGCTTCGGAACCGATAGCAGAAATAAATAAAGAACCGGAACTGGAATCCGTAGACGGCTTGGATTTTCCGGTAGCGGAAGAAACCGATTTTTTTGCGTTGGATGAGCTGTTTCAGGACATAGAGCCGGAGCCGATGGAACTTGGTTCTACAGAGCCGGAAACGGTGGATCAGGGCTTAGAAGAACTGCTGGCGGCAGGTAATGAGGACTCTGCCGATAAAAATAAAAAAGAGAAAAAGAAAAAAGAAAAGAAATCCTTTTTCCAGGCAATCTTTGGCAACGTGCCTGTGGATCCTTCCAAGGTAAAACCGGAACCTACTCCGGAAGAGCTGCAAGCAAAGAAGCAAAAGCAGACTGAGGAGAAAAAGGCAAAAGCTGAAGAAAAGAAACTGGCGGCTGAAGAAAAGAAGCAGATTGCGCAGCAAAACAAGGCAGATAAAGCCCGGCAAAAGGCTTTGGCAAAAGAAGAAAAGAAAGCCAAAAAGCTTCAGGAAGCAAAGCTGATTCTGGAAGAAATGCAGGAAACCAGAATTAATCGGGTGGGAGCCACTATTGTATTTGTATTCTTTGCAATATGTGCCGTTGTCTTACTTTCCGGAAGCAAAATTTTCGGATATGCCATCAGCATAAACAGTGCAGAAAAGAATTTTAATAAGGCATATGATAATAATGTAAAATATTATACGGACGCGTATAATGATATTTACGGTTTGGAAATCAAGCCGGAGGATCAAATCCTCAGCGATAAAATCATGACGGTCATGTTCGTAAATAAGGAATTAAATTCTTACAACAGCTACATGGTAATGGAAGATTATCAGGCGGCGCTTCATTCTTTACTGCTTGGTCTTTACCGTTATGGTAAGTATTATGAAAAGGCTATTCCTTTGGGCATTGACCGGGATATGGACTATGTCAGAACCCAGATTTTAAAGGAACTGGATGCAACCTTCCATGTGTCTGAAGATGAAGCAGAAGTGCTTCGCAGTATGTTAGAGGATGCCGGTGCCGGAGGCATGAACATCATAGTTGATGCCGGTGCTGCCAGAAGATATAATCTGGCGTTATATGAAATTGTAGAAGAAAGCGGACTTAATGATGATAGCGATAATTGATTATGATGCAGGTAATTTAAAAAGTGTGGAGAAGGCTTTGCTTTTTCTTGGAGAAGAGGCAAAGATTACTTCAGATGCCGAAGAAATTCTTTCGGCAGACAAAATCATTTTGCCGGGGGTGGGAGCCTTTGGCGATGCAATGGAAAAATTAAATACAAGCGGCCTTTCTGACGTAATCAGAGAGGCCGTAAAAAGAAAGATACCGTTACTCGGGATTTGCCTGGGGTTGCAGCTTTTATTTGAAGCCAGTGAGGAGTCGCCCGGAGTAGACGGTCTTTCTGTTTTGAAAGGAAAAATCATCAGAATTCCGGATAAAGAGGGATTTAAGGTTCCTCATATCGGTTGGAATTCCTTAAAGATTAATCCGGAATCCAAATTATTTTCCGGAATTCCGGAGGATTCCTATGTGTATTTTGTCCATTCCTATTATTTAAAAGCAGAGGAATCGATTGTGGCAGCAAAAACCGACTACGTGGCAGACATCCATGCGGCGGTGGAAAAAGAGCATATTTTCGCATGTCAGTTCCATCCGGAAAAGAGCGGAGAAATCGGTCTTAAGTTGTTAAAGAACTTTGCCACGATGTAATAGTTATGGAGGAAATTTATGTTTACGAAAAGAATTATTCCGTGTCTTGACGTTCATAACGGAAGAGTTGTAAAGGGCGTCAACTTTGTTAATTTAAAAGATGCAGGAGATCCGGTGGAAATCGGTGCGGCTTATGACAAGGCCGGTGCAGATGAACTGGTATTTCTCGATATTACCGCATCTTCCGATGCAAGAGCAATTAAAACAGAATTGGTACGTAAAGTAGCAGAGCGTGTATTTATTCCGTTTACGGTAGGCGGAGGCATCCGTACGGTAGAAGATTTCCGGGATATTTTACGCGAGGGCGCCGATAAGGTAGCGGTTAATACGGCAGCCATTTTAAATCCGGAACTTATTAGCCGTGCGGCAGATAAATTTGGCAGTCAGTGTGTGGTTGTTGCAATTGATGCCAAGCGTCGTCCGGATGGTTCAGGCTGGAATATTTATAAAAACGGTGGCAGAGTGG
>JAZQJL010000318.1:0-3488 GCA_045541595.1 Lachnospiraceae bacterium
AGGATAGCGGTACCGGAGCTGGTATAGCTTCTTTCAATAGTTACATTTGCAAGTGCTTTTTCTACCAGCACCTGCTTGTCCTCCTCCACTTTTACCGTATAGATATCAATTACATCACCGGTTCTTAATGTACCTGCAACACTTTGCGCTAAAGCCTGCATATTTACGCCAAGAAGAACAGAATCATCGAAATCCTTGCGTAATTCTCCCAGCATACTTTTCGTAATCATGCTTCCGGCATCCATACCGCTGCGGGCATACTGCCCTATCAGTTCTTCTGTCTTTACGTATGCCGCATCCGGAATATCCGTCAGTGGTTTTTCCTTTACTGCAAACAGTTCGGCCAGATTCTTTTCTGTAATCTCCAGCCCTTCCGGCACATCTGCTATAGCCACAACTACACTTCCCTTTTCATACTGTGCCAGTTGTCTTGCTTCCACGTTCAGTAACAAAGCAAATACCCCTAACGCTAACAGCAGGCAAAGTACTATGGGCCATATTTTCCCCTGCCTGCTTTTCTTCTGATTATCGTTTTCTTTATTTGTCTTCATTGTTTTATTCTCCATCAATTTGTCATATCAACCATGTGATACTTATTTACTTTTACCGGAAATCCCATGAAGTTTATGGTAATAGTAATTTCCGCCAACAGTGCCGTTTTCTCAATCACTTCTCCATTGCCAGCGTCATACACGCCGGCCAAATCCTCCAATAAAACAGTTGTGTAACCGGCATTCTCATCAAAATCATAGAGCATAATATCTTGCCCCCTGACACTGTAAACCCGGAAATCCTTTATGGTAACGTTATCTGTTAATAGAGCTGTACCGTGGTCCGTGACCTTCATATCTTCTGTTAATCCCAGTTCCTCACATAACAGGCTCCGAAACAAATCATACTTTTCCTTGGGATACAAAATTTCCAGTTCGCCGGTTCTTCCATAGTGATATAATTCCTCTTCATTTAAGGTACAGGCACCCAAAAGTGCATCTGTCATAGAATCCGTAACAGCTCCGGATACCCAGGTAACCCGCTTGTATTCTACAAACAGCATAAGTAACTGTGCCGTTAAAATCAGAATCACCAAAAACATAACCGGATTAAATATGGTTCCGGCATCCCTTTTCCTTATTCTCTCTTTCATGTCCCTAATTCTTTGCTATGGATATCTTGTTAATTGCAACTTCTGCCTGCCGCATAGTCATCATAGGAGAAGAAAATCCCCGGAACCGGACATCCTTCAGATTTACTTTCCCCTTTATCACCAGCCTTACCTGATTTCCATAACCGGCATCCGTAAAAGTAGTACCGGTCAGGTCTATACCTACCATATCAAGGTCCGCCAGGTCGGTAAGCAAACGTACCTTGTTTACCTCTGTGAGGTATCCGTCTGCTTCCATCTGTAACAAATAGGTCCTTGCTACCTGATGAATGGCATTGCTACGGTCAATATTGGATGCAGCGACCATGGAACCGGTCCAAAGCACTGCTAACAGTACAATAACTACGATAGCCGGCAGAAACTGATCCAGCATTCCTTTGTCCTTTCTTTTTAACATCTTGGACCTCATCTTTCTTTGCTTTTACTTTAAAAGAGCAGGGAACTTGTCCCTGCCCTTTGTAGACTTGCAGGAATTACCCGCAGTTTTTAGGTTGTGTCCAAAACCTGCTTACCTTTAAGCTCCAAACTCCTTGAACAGCGTATCGTTAATATTGGTAGTCATAGTATCAAAGATACTGCCAATTAAGGTACCTGCTTCGGTTCTAAACATTGCAGTCAATGCAACTGCAACTACACATACCAGTGCGATTACCATAAGGGTTTCAATACCTGCGTCCTTTCTGCTAAGAACTGCCATGGCTTTACTTTTTGCTCCAGCCACAAGAGCGTTTACTTTGTTTCTCATCCTTGAGATCCTCCTTAAAAAATTTTTCTATATAAAAGGCGTTTTACCTCTTATAACTTGGTTATGTACCCTGTGTTAAAACAGGATGTCTGCGCTGCCGGTCATGCTGGCTATGCATAAATAGAAAATCAGCACTGTGAATACCATAAAGATTCCAATAATACACAACTGCAGTTTGTTCTCGGTTGCCTTTTTCTGGCTTGCGAAATTGGTTTCTTTCAAAACCGAAAGCTGTTTGGACATATCCTCAATCAGCTTGCCTGCTTCTCCGGTCTCTGTGGTAACCTGTATGATTACACCGCAGAAAGTATCCAGATATTCATTGTGAAATTTCTCACTAAAGTCCTTTGTTGCAGCCCGCACGTCCCCTCCCAAGGTAAGGTTGCTGCATAGCTCTGTCAAAGCCTGCCTTAGTCTTTTATTGCTGATATATAGTAAGCAGTTGGATATAGCCTCCACCATGTAAATGTTACTGGTAAGCTGAATTGCGGTAGCATCATACAAAAAGGACACATCATCCAGCATTTCCTTATTATTCTTCTGGTCAATTAACACCAGCATCATAAGTTCCGTTGCAACCAATGCAACTGCCACCAAACATCCGGTAACAAGGTCAGCCAAAGCACTGAATATTACCAGCACCACTACCACCAAAATCAGATTGATTACCACAAACTGAAACGGATCTCCAAATCCTTTTACAGTAAATTCAGCACCGATGGATTTTAGCCACTTCTGCAGCTTTTCGTATTGGTCCCGGTTTCCATGGCGGAAACTGTCTTCTGCAGCCTCGTATAAGCGCTGCCCGTAATTAATTTCCTGCAGCAATTTAAACTTCCCATATATGCGATACATCAAATAACCTGTCAGTCCACATATCAGCACTGTTATGCTCCAAGTTATCCACTGTACATGTGCAGTTTCCAGATTGGCAAATAATACTTCATATAATTTTTCCATTTACTCACCTACCTTCTTGCAAACTTCAGGATTACCTGAGCCATGGCGAAGAGCAGTCCCACATATATAAGCAGATATATCTGTCCCGCAGGATTATGGAAAAAGAAATCTGCCATACTGTGTCCCAAACCAACCTCTCCGGCAAACTCCCGGAGCATGGTGCTGATACCATATACGGCCACGCCGGTCATCAGACCAGCCTCTCCTACCAGGCTTCTTACCACCGCAGCTTTCTCTTTTTCTTCCTTCAGATAACGGCTGACCATTTCACGGCATCCGTTGATTACTTTCTGATAATCGTTATCACTGTGGCTGCAGAGTTCCAGAAGTAAGATGATTTCCCGAAACAGAAAATGGTCAATACTTCTTCGAAGCTCATACAGTGCCTGTTCCGTGTTGCCACTGCTTCTTGCACTGAGATGGCATTTGGTAAGTACATCCCTTAAAGGATTCGGCATTGCCTGTCCGCACCGGTAAAGAATCATGGTTATCTCACTTTCCGAAATAGCATAATCGCCGATCAGGTTTAATAATTCCAGCAGATGGTTCTCTGTAATACGCTTGTTCCGGAATCGCAACAGATCTAAGAGCAACTTGTTTCCATATACTGCCGCTGCTGCT
>JAZQJL010000319.1:0-5615 GCA_045541595.1 Lachnospiraceae bacterium
TTCTCCAAATTGCCGTAATTGGCACACATCATGGAGGCAGTTAATTTGAAGTTCATTTGCAGTTCCTTACCCCTTCTTTATCATTTTAGTTTTCTTGAATGCAATAAAAATACGCCATACTAAGTTAATTTTAGTATAGCGCACTTTGAATAAAAATACAAATGTAATTAAATCGCAATGTTTACTTCACCAAAAAAAGATTATATTCTGTTCTTTTTTTGTCTGTTATTAAGGCATTGACCTTTTCTTTTTCACATGCTACAATATAATTAACTTCTACTTATGATTCAAACATTTTTTTGCAACGGGCACTGCAGGACACCACAAACAAAGGAGGTCCTCTATGGCCAAAACAAATCACAAATATAAAGACCGTCTGTTCCGTCTTATCTTTGCAGATGAAAAGAACAAAAAGAACACCTTGTCTTTATATAATTTACTAAACAACTCTTCCTACAACAACGAGGAAGAACTGGAAATCACCACTATTGAAGATGTACTGTACATCAAAATGAAAAATGATCTTTCTTTTATTGTTGCTGACACCATGAACTTATACGAACAGCAGTCCACTCATAATCCCAATATGCCGTTGCGAGGCTTTTTGTACTTCGGTAACCTATATGAAAAGTATTTAGATACACAAGGGCTTTCCCTTCATGTATCCGGTCAGGTGAAAATTCCAACACCAAACTACATTGTATTCTATAACGGAATTGATGCCCGGCCTGCCAAAGAAAAGCTCTACTTATCCGATGCCTTTCAAACGCCGGACACCCGCGGTGAATTCGAATGGACCGCCACGGTTATTAACCTGAATCATCCGGAAAACCGTAGCTTTATAAAGCGTTGCAAACCACTAAACGACTACACAACTCTCGTCAGCAAAATACAGGAACATTCAAAAACCATGTCTATCAAAGAGGCCGTAAATCAAGCCGTGGAGGAATGCATTACTGCAAACGTCCTTGCCGACTTTCTCAAGGCCCATCGAGCGGAGGTGTTAAGATTGTACTTAGCAGAAGTAAACGAAGCCGTTTTACGTAAACGCCTAAAGGAAGAAGGTTATGATGAAGGAGTACAAGATTACCTGATTCAATTAATTACCAAAAAAATTAAGGCCGGCAAATCTCTGGAACAAATTGCAGATGAAGTAGAAGAAACTGTAGATGCTATTCAGGATTTGTACGAAAAACTTAAAGCCAAGGTTAATTAAATGACGACAGAGCCCTTTACCTCAGGGCTCTGTTTTACTGTTAAACATCTTTCTTAATATCAAATGCCTCCAAAATACGTTTACAATTCTGATTATCCTTATATTTTAGCATCTTTGCAGACACTTCCCGTCTCTTCTCTTTAGAAGCATCCTGTCCTGCTGCCACTTCCCGTACAAAGTCGCAAAAGTCCTCAAAATTGCGCACTTCCTTGCCGGGAAGCCAGTCACGAATATTGTCAAATACAAAGCCGCGGCTGTTTTCATATTCCTCCACATCATCTAAAGTAAATGCCAACGGACGGTCTATAGATAAGAAGTCCACCGCCGCAGAAGAATAGTCGCTGATCAACGCATCTGCCGATGCCAGCAGACGATTGATAATCAGATCTTTTTCCAGCATATCTGCATTGCGCAAAAGCACAATATTGGAATAACCACAATCCGAAACCAGAAGATTGTTTTGGAAAGGATGAAGCTTTATCACCAGAATAACATTCTGCTCCGACAACAGCTCATTTAACTGCTCCATTTGCGACTTATATGCCACCACCGGAAGCCCCGTTTCCGGATTAATTTCATACTGATTTAAATTGCTCAGCTGGCTCTCCGCCATACGGAAGGTCGGAAGCCAGAAGATATATTTTGCAGCTTCTGTTTTTCCAAGAACCCCCGCCAGCCCTTCCTCATACGGCTGACGTAACCAGTCCTGCTTTGCATAGCCGGTGACCAGCACCTGATTTTCCCGCAAACCATAAATATCTGCGTGAATGTCTTTATACAATTCACTCACTACCGTCGTGTATTCGTATCGCTTTTCGCAACGTGAAAAATTGACCCGGGTCTTGAATCCGCAACCGTGCCAAAGCTGCACTCGGATCTGGTCGTTTCTCGCATTCTGCGCAAAGCCGTAGGCATCTGTCATAAAAATATACTTTGCCAGGCAAAGGGCATGATAATAACGGTCCTTTTCTGCAGCATCCCAGGAATTTTCCCAGTCGAAAGATAAAAACTCTACATTTGGAACCTCCTGAAACCGCTTAAATTCCGCAGGATTTTTGACAAGCCAGACAAGCTTATACTTTTCGTTATAGCCGTTAGCCAACATATACTCAAACAATGCTCTGGCATTATCCGCAAAGTCTGTGCCCGGAATATAGGCGCTGCGGATAGGGCCGCTACGAAAGAGAATGATATTTTCCAACGGCATAGTTTCATATTTTTTCCGATACGCCAAATCAATTCTTTCCACAGAATTAGCAAAGCGGAAAATACGGAACCCTTTGTTAAGCACTCCGAAAGACTCTAACTGTTCTAACACCTCCGCAGGATAAAACGCTGTAATGATAATGATACAGTCCTTTGGATTTTCCTCCTGTAAAACATGTGGAGAGCAGACCGGAATATCTTCAAAAAACTGATTCGCAGAATTTGGATTGCTTTCCAATATGGCAATACATTGCTTTTTAATCGCAAAGGACGAAAGCAACTCTTCCAAGTTGCTTTTTACAAGTCCGTAGCAGTAGATTTTTTTGTCTAAGATACTATCTGTATTGTCTTGTAGAAAAAATCGCAAGTTCCTTCCCCATATCCTCTTTAAACTCCATAGTTCTTCTTTGATTTATCCAAATCTCTCAACCAAGTACTTAAACGTTGATTCAGGCACCAGCTTCTTAATTGTATCAAACTCTTTGTCCGCCAATAATGCTCGTACACGGGACGCGCTGATTACTTCACCATCGACACCAGCTCTCGGAATTTCCACAAACTCCATACCATACTCCGGCAAAATCATTTTCATAGATTCGTTATATTGTCTTGTTACCGCATCAAATGGTTCCTCTCCTGCAAATCGTTTTTGAATATGCAGGCATGGCGCAATCTCCCGCGCAAACAAAAGAACATCCATGGAAGTATCCACCTCTCGTTCCTGAAGCTCCGACTTATTAAAATATTCGGAGAAAGTGAGAAAAGAAATAATAAACCTACCACTAGGAATCAAAATAACATTTGGCAAATCCACAGTCCCCTCTTCTACCAACCGGAAACGGTCTTCAAACGGAAAGATTGACTTGTCCTCTTCCACAACAAAAATCACCAAATAATCGCATTTACTCAATGCCTGGTCAATCAAATATCTATGGCCTTTGGTAAACGGATTACAGTTCATAACAATGGAACCAAAGACTGCATGCTCCAATGCGCCTTCCGTTGTCTCATACAACTGATTATAAAAATCAACCAACGTTCTTTTGTACTCTGCCAATTCGCCAGTATCCTTTTCATCCAAAGTATAGGCAGAAGCTTCTATCGATGGAGTACGCTTTTCCGCTTCTTTTGCCTCAATGAAGATACCATATTTTATTAGACCTTCACAAAGCTTCTCGGCTCGTAATTTTTGACCATCCGGTGTATAATGGCGTTGTATGTCTACAAATATTTCATAATCTCTTGTTTCCTCAGCAGCTTCTGACATGTCAATATATGGACAATTCGGCACAAATCCTTCCCAACAAACAATGTCTCCGCTCTTAACCGGTAATTTTTCCAGAATATCCAAAGCTTCATTTGTCTGACCCTGTTCGGGTCTGCCTAAAAAATAACCATAATTTTGAACAATTACCCTCTCATCCGGGCAATTTTGATTTAACAACCTTTGTAAATTACTTGCCAACGTATGTTCATCGCGATTACAAACACCAAATACATTACAGTTCCCCGGCAAAAACAAGGTTCGTTTCGGTTGCTCCGGCTGATGCTTTGTTACACGATGTCCCCCAACGATATTCACACCATTTCCTGAAATGTCATAAAAATGCCTCGCTGCATTTTGGTCCTGATAAGATTGCAGCGCCGTGGAAACCTCCTCTATTTCCTCAGGTGTGTAGTAAGCATGTAATGCGTACATAGGATTGTTTTGATATTTCTTAAAATCCGCAAAGCGAACTTTATTTTCCATAACCCATTCTTCATATCTTGTCAGCTTTTTTTCCGGAAAAAGAATTTTACTGTAGCCAACCAGCACGACGTCCGGATGCTGTTCCTGATATTGCTCCAGTCTTTCCAACTGTTTTATTTTTCGCATGCATGTGCAGTTTTTCCCTAAAACGCTCCAAATCGCCTCATCCAAAACCGTCCGGTTCTTCTTATTAAAAACCACTACTAACATTCCACGTATTTCATCAGTGAAACACACTTTTTCATTTACTTTGATATAAGATACGGGGCGCGTCGATGCCCAAGAAGACCAACTCTGCACGTCTATTTTATTACCGGCAAGCTCCAACTGCGTTTTTTTAATTTCTCCCGGAGCAGAAGATAACTCCTCAAAAAGTATAGCTCCCTCATCTAAAACAGCTATATATGCATGATTATTTTTTTGATAGAAATCTATTTTTAAACCAAGTTCTTTTAGTGCTCGATATCTTGCTATCGTAAAATGTTGATGTGCACAAGACCCAAAAGAGCACAGAATCACGGTATACCGTTTTGCAAGCCGCTTTAATTTGCTTATATACGCAAAAAAGTCCTCTTCCTGCTGCAGTTCTTTTATCAGTTCCTCTTCCGGTTGGTCTAAGTTTTCTTCCTGACCATACCCTATCCGTAATAATTCCTGCTCTAAAATTCCCTCATACAATTTATCTGCAATCAGTTTATGTCCATGTGGCGTATAATGTTTTTTATCTAAAAATAATTCTGCGGTTCTTGACTCTGCAGAGGCCTTCGCCATATTAATGAACGGCATACCGGAGACGTGTTCACAGCAAAGAACAATGTCGCCCCCCTGCGGGCAAACCGGCAAGGACTGTAAAACTGCTTTCCACTCTCGCGGCTTCATATCAGTTTCATAATACTGCCCGTAATTTTCCACAACAATCCCTTCTTCCGGCAGATGTTGGTCAAACAATGCCTGCAAAAAGGATGCCATCGTATGTAAATCACTGACTCCTGTACCAAAAACATTTTCATTTCCCACCAAGAAAATGGTTCTTTTTCTATGCTCCGGTTGTAATTCCGTAACACGATGTCCATTCACAATATTAACCAGCTCACCGATTCGGTCGTCCATATGTCGGACTCCGTCACTTCCCACTACTGCCTTAGGTGGATATAAAACCTCCGTAACCCCTTTTTTATCATAATACCGGTTCACGGAAAAAACAGGCTTGTCCAAATTCGCCAAAACTAATGGCAAATCTAAATTATTCTGCCGAATAAAAACCTCATTCTGCGTCAAATTCTCCTTAGGAAAAACCGGGGTATTAAAGCAGACACCTATCACCTCCGGATGTTCTTCCAAATAGTCTCTTATCACAGTTTCAGGAGAATGATCGCAAACAAGTTCATTACCAAATACATCCACATTAACTGCATCCAGCACTCTTTTTTTATTTTTATCATA
>JAZQJL010000320.1:0-6452 GCA_045541595.1 Lachnospiraceae bacterium
TGACGCAACACAGATTGTCGTGGTAAGAATAATTGAAAATGGATATACGGATTGGGAAACTATTTACTATGAGATAGCAGATACCTCAGTTGTTCTTTGCTCCTGGGGAGAGTTTTGGATGGATGGAGCTGATTGGGTAACGAACCTTTACATAACGCCGCAGTCCGGCGGAGAAACAACGATACGAATTTTTATACCGGAAATGAGCACTAATGAGTACATTTCGGTTGTTTCCAATATGAGTACACCAACTCCAACACCAACTCCAACTCCGACACCGCCACCATCCGTTTCGCAGGAAGACTGTACACATCCAAACGGAGAGCGCATATATCCTGCCTCATCGGTATGTCGTTGTCCGGATTGCGGAGCAATCTACCGTGAGGGAGAAGAGGAGGATACACAACAATCCCAGACCATCGTGGTCAAGGGTAATAACAGCACTATCTCCATTCCGGCGGATGCGGAATACACTTTGACCTATACTACCCATGAGGAAGCGGTGGACAACGGAGACGGTACCACAAGCTATTACCTTGTTTATGACAGCTATTGCATCGAGTACAACGGCAATATCATTGGCGGTGGCTGTAACGGCTATAAAGAATTGATACGTACAGAGTAATGATAAAACTTTCGAACAGAGGATAAGCCTATGAACATGCAAATGTGTAACAACGGACATTTTTATGATGCGGATGCACATGCAGAATGTCCTTCCTGTAAAAAAGAGTCCGGTGAAGATAAGGAGTTTCCGAAAACCGGAGTAGTAATGGATTTTCCGACTACCGGAAGCTTTATGGCAAAGCAGGAGCCGGCGTCGGAATATCCGAAAACCACTGCGATGAGCAAAGCGGCGCCGGAATATCCGAAAACCGCACCGGCTACCGGAGCAGGAGAATATCCCAAAACCGCACCGATTGCCGGAGCCGGGGAATTCCCGAAAACGGCCCCGGTCAGCAATACAGGAAATTTTCCAAAGACCATGCCAATCGGCAGCAGTCCGAGGGAATGTCCGAAAACCGCACCGATTGGCAGCAGTGAGCGCGTGCCGGCGTTTGCCGGATGGAATCCGGTCCTTGGATGGCTGGTTTGCATACAGGGCGGAAAACGGGGAAAGGATTTTCGCCTGACCCAGGAAAAAAGCTATATCGGACGGGCGGCCAGCAACGATATCTGCCTGGATTTTGATGAAACAATTTCCAGAGACACCACCATAACCATTACATACGTTAAAGAGCATCAGGTGTTTCGTTTGGAAACATTGCAGAGCAGGAACCCGGTAAGCGTAAACGAAATTCCGGTAGTCAATGAGTTGTATCTGCGTGACAAGGATATTATTTCAATCGGAGCAACCGAGTTAAGACTGGTTTGCTTTTGTGACACCTCCTTTGCCTGGGAGAACTGAAAGGGGCGGTTGTCATGTATTTGCTGAAAACAAGAAAAATCACAACGGATGGAATTCCCGGTCAGTCTGACAACGGATACTTTCTGCTGGAACCGGGAGCCGCACAAACGGTTGGCCGAAGATCAGAGCAGCAGGACATGTTTTTGCAACGCGCACTTCCGGAAAGCGACAGCTTCCTGGCAGCAGTGGCAGACGGAATGGGAGGCTTAAGCAGTGGCGGTGCGGCAGCAAAGCTGGTGCTGGATGCGGTGTCGGCCAAACTGGAGGAAAAGCTAAGTAGAGATATGGAGCCGGAACAAATCGCCGGACTTCTGGTGCTGGCAACGGAGAAAGCGGGAAAGAAACTGGTTCACTGGTGCATGGAGCAGCGAGTGAGCGCAGGAACCACTCTTGCAGTTGCGCTGATTTTCAAAAAGGAGTTGTATTTTTGCTCCGTGGGAGACAGCAGATTATATTTACTCCGCAGCGGTGAATTGTTTCAGATAAACGAGGACCATTCCCTGGAGAATTATCTGATACGCTGTAAAATGAGGCGGGAAGAAGTGCCGGAGCTGAGCGGCTCACTGTATAGCTATCTGGGACAGGAACCGGTGGCGGAAATTGATTTTTCAAGAAAAGGACTGGCTTTACTTGCCGACGATGTGCTTTTGCTTTGCACCGACGGTTTTTATCAGGCAGTGTCGGAGGAGGAAATCTCCGGTACGCTTTGGGAGAAGAGCATGCAGAAGCAGACGGAAAGCATGTTGAAGCTGGTTTTAAAGAAAAAAATAGAACATCAGGACAATGCAACCTTAGTAACCCTGCGCTGTCATGAGAGATAAGAGGAGGACTTCAGAATGAAGAAAATAAGTTGGGACAAATTAGTTCGTGTGTTACTTGTATTCAGTTTGTGCTTCGCCATGTTTGGGCTGGCAGCACCAAGAGCTGCAGCAGCAGATAACGGAAAGGTAACTACAGCAAGAGAAGCTGCAGACGGCGTAGTACTGGTATCTTCCGAATCCTACAGTACGTCTGCTTACGGAACAGGCTTTGCCATCGGTACACCGGGCGAACCGGTTCGCTGGATTGTTACCAATTATCATGTGGTGGATAATGCAGCAGAAGAAGACGGAAGTATTGTTGTTTATTTTTCCGCGGCAGCCAATAATTACATGGTAGCAGAGCTTTACTGGTACAGTGAATCAAAGGATATTGCAGTACTTCGTCTGCCGGAGCCGACCACGATGCGTACCGCTCTTGTTCTTTGTCCGATGGAGGACGTGGACATGGACGACACCTTCACGGCACTGGGTTATCCGAGTATTGCACTGGAAGGCAATGACTACGTAAAGTTTGATAAAGATGATATTGTGGTAACCAGAGGCGTTATCTCCAAATCCACCCGTGTGGGCAGCCAGGATGTATATCTGATTGATATTACCATCAGTAGCGGAAACTCCGGTGGTCCGTTGGTAAATTCCAAGGGCGAGGTTGTAGGTATTAACACGTTCCGTTATTCGGATTCCGAAGACAAGGCAAATTATGCGTTAGCAATTGACGAACTGATTTACAGCGTAAACCGGAACGTAATTCCGATGACACTTACTACGGAATTGGAAGCAGAAGCATCTGCTATGACAATTGTGATTATTTGTGCAGTTGTATTTGTAATTGCGGTGGTTGCTATTCTGGTGATTGTGCTTATGGGCAAGAAAAAGAAAAAAGCTCCGGCGGCAGCGAATTCCGGCGTGACAGAACTTGTGCTGGTAGGCGCGGGCGGTTCCATGGATAAGAAGGAGTTTGTGATTCCGGCAGGAGGTCTCTCCATTGGCCGTGACGGCAGCAGATGTACCGTGGTTTATCCGATGGAAGAGCCGGGTATCAGCGGATTGCACTGCACAATTTCAGTTTCCGGTGGGGCAGTGTTACTCAAAGATGAGGGCTCCAGTTATGGTACCTTCTACAATAATCAGAAGTTACCGGCAGGTTCGGCACAGCGGGTACAGAGCGGCGAGCGTTTCTATCTGGCAGAGCCGAAGAATACGTTCCTTGTTACTACCAGAACTAAATAAGAGGGATTTTACATGAAAACACAAACGTATCACTATACCTGTATCGGAGGACGAAATTACAATCAGGACAGTCTCTGGTACAGTGAGGACATGAATCATGGTCTCTGGATAGTGGCGGACGGATTGGGAGGCCATCATCATAGCGAGATGGCCTCCTCGCTTATTATTCGGACCGTGGAAGAGGCCTGGAAAGAAGATCAGGATATGGATTTGGCTGAAACACTGTTACAGTGCCACAGCAATATATTACAGCTGCAGGAAGAGCATCCGGAAGCCGGAAATGCCGCATCCACCGTGGTGCTTGCCAGAAGGCAGGGAAACGTCTTTTCCTGTGCCCATGCAGGAGATTCCAGACTATATTATTTCCGAAACGGAGGACTTTTTTTCCGCACCAAGGATCATTCCATTGCTCAAATGAATGTGACTTTGGGAGAAATTACGGAAAAGGAGCAGCGTACTTCTCCGGACAGAAATAAACTGTATAATGTGTTAGGCGGCGACAAGGAGCCGAAGCCGGAGGTGCGGGAACCGTTTCCATTAGAGCCGGGAGATGCATTCTTACTTTGTACGGATGGTTTTTGGGAATATCTTTCGGAAACGGAAATGCTGATTGATTTGCTTAAAGCACCGTCGGCGAAAGCCTGGGCAGAAAGTATGCTGGTGCGGGTACAAAAACGCCAGCCGGAGGGAAATGATAATTATTCGCTGATTTGCGGACTTGTTTCATGAGAGGTTATTTTATGAGAAGTAAGAAAACGATACAGGGCATTTTCATAATTCTGTTGTGTTTTGCCATGGGGGCCTGTCGGACGGCACCGCAGGAAGTGCCGGCAACGCCGACACCGGCAGAAGACACCGCACAGGAAAATACACCAACAATAACACCTAAGACAGAACCAACTGTAGAACCAACGGTAGAACCGACTGCAGAACCAACGTCTGCCCCTGAGGTTTCACCTACTCCTGCCATACCGCAGTCCTTTGATGACACTCTCTCTGATGCAAGAGTGGTGGTAGACGGTATCGTACATACCTGCGATATTTGTGTGGCAGACGGTAAGTGGTATATTTCTACGGAAGATGCAGAAAACATTTTTGGTGAAACACCTGAAAACGAGTACATCAGCCTGGATGCTTATGCAAAAGAAGCCGATATCAGCTATGAGCAAGACACGGTGTTAAATGCAGCGTATTTTGGCACCTGGGAACCGTATCTGGAAGTGGAAAATGCCTTTGATTTTGAGCGTGCGTTTACCCTTGGACTTGTGCCGGAAGATTTGCGGACGAGGGCATCAGAGCAGATTACCTCCAGGGAATTCAGAAGTCTGCTTACCGATTTGATCGGTAAACTGGCACCGGAAACATCCGCTCATTTTGATGAGAATGTAACGTACCATGATACACCAATGTCCAGAGAGCAGGGCTTTGTTATGGCATATTATGCGGCGGAATGCATTGGCGCCAACAATTTTAACAATGATTTTGACAATAGCCGTGCGGATGGCGGCGACTTCTGGGATTGCGACTGGAATGATTACACGCCGCTTTTCCCACATGTATTTGAAAGCCCTCATTATTGCGGCTGGGAAGGTACCCCGGAGTCGGCATGGACGGACTGGGGAGATTTAAATACCGCCGCTCATCTTTGGTCCTTCTGGCACAGTTCTCCGGTTTCCGGAAATCTCATGTTCACCTTTGATGAGGAAGCCGGAACCATGCATAAAAAGGATGCGCTGACTGTGCAGGAAGCAGTATCCGTGGTAACGAGATTGTACGACAGTGTGACAGGAACGAAAATGATTCCTGTTACGGAGGCTTCGGTAACGGAAGGGTTTTCCGAAAGTCTTACACCAAAGCTTCGAAAGAAGTTAGAGGAAGCGCCTGAGATAACAGCAGAAAATCATCCGGTTTGGACCGGGCTTATTTTTGGATATGCCTATTACCGCCAGCTGAATGATAATACGGAAGAGCTGAGAATGTGTGCCAACTTTGGCTTTAATAGTGCAAGGCTTCTGTTGGATTACGAACCGTTTTTTAATAGTGATGTGACAGAGGCTAATCTGACCAATCTTCAGACACTGGACAGAATGGTAAAAACCGCGATCCAGTACAACTTGCATTTAAATATTTGTTTTGCCACTGTGCCGGGACGCACGTCATACAGTAATCCGGTGGATTTTACTTCCGAAGGTTCCTTTGATTTGTTTGTAAACGAAGAAAAGCAGGAGCAGGCAAACCGGATGTGGACGGCACTGGCAAAACGGTATGCGGAGGTTCCGAGTGCCTATTTGTCCTTTACTCCGTTTTGGGAGGCAGCTAACTACAATTTGAGTACTGGACTTCCTGCGCCGGAGTATTCGATGAAGGATATCGGAGATTATCTGGCAGAAGTGGTGGAAGCAATCCGTGAACAGGATGGGGACCGGCTGATCATTTACGAACCTACGGCACTCAACGGTTACAATGATATTACGGAGCAGTGTTCGGTAGTGAAAGAATGTGTGAAGGATGTGGAAAATATGATTATTTCCCATAACTTCTGCGAAACACCGTATGTTTATGCCAATATGACGGCTACCGAGGGTGAACACATTGATAATAATAACCACAGCCTGTTTTTGCCGGAGTATCCAAACTATATTTATTCGGTAGGCTTCAACATGAATGAAGAGTATCCGATTACATTTACCGGGTGTCTTCCGGCAGGTACGGTATTGGATATTTACGTGAAAAAGAGCTGGGGAACTACGCTTAGCATTACGGCGGACGAAAGAATTTTGCTTACGGAAGAACTGGAACGGAAAGACTTTGAAACAAGTGAGTCGGTTTCCGTTTATTATCCATATGCCACCAGCGAAAAGAAAATCAGCGTGACACTGAAAGAAGCAACAGATAAGCTGGTGGTTTCCTGTACTAATGACGGACTGGAACTTGCGGGCATGGATATCTATCTGCCGCAGGAATATGCAGTGGAGCGCTGGTATACGGCAACT
>JAZQJL010000321.1:0-7629 GCA_045541595.1 Lachnospiraceae bacterium
ATGGTAGGAATAGTTTTATCATACACATCCCCCGCCACCAGCACAGCATCCACCTTATGCTCCTTTGCCATCTGGAATGCCTGCAAAAGTGCGTTTTTCTGCTCTTCCAGCATGGAGTACTCGTATACTCTTTTTCCGATATGTAGGTCTGCCAGATGTAATAGTTTCATGGTGGATTCTCCTGTTTTATTTCCTTTTCGCGCGAGTGCGCATCCTGCGGAGCGTTTCTTGTTTCATAGAAACAAGAAAAACCTGCCTATAGTATATGATATACTAAAAACAGGTTTATCTCAAGAAAAAGATTTTTACATTTTTGTTAAGTTTTTATGGATAGAGCGAACTGTTTTATCTCACCGACATTATCCGAATTTTTCTGACATACGGATACTTGCTTTCCAGCTGAGCAATTGCTCCCGCTTCAGATTCCGCTTTAAAGTGAGAACTTGTTGTTGTCCAGGACGAACCATTTCTGGAATACTCATAAGCAATTAAATATGTTTTCATATTTTTCTCCTTCCGTCATCTTGTTTTTATACTGTTTCAGCACTTACCGTCTTGTCTGCTTTTTTGAAAATAAACTTGCCGAGATACACCAATACTATTATGAGTGATACCCACTGTGCCGTTGATAAGCCAAAGAAGATTCCTCTCACCGTGTCACCACGCAAAAATTCATCTGCAAAGCGAATAATTGCATAAGTTACCAAATAAATCCGCAACAAATTCACATCATTAGATTTCTTCTCAATAATTGCAATAATTATGAATAAAAGAAGTTCGGCAAAAGCCTCTATTAATTGCACCGGAATCTGGTTAATCTGCAATGGGCCTATTTGCAACGGTGCAGCCAGTAATTTTCCGTGACAGCATCCCGTAAGAAAACATCCTATTCTTCCAAACACATGGAAAAGCGGCATAGCCGGAGTAGCTAATCTAAACACCCTTTTTCGTAAGTCAGGATCTTTTCTTGTCAGCCAAAGTAATGTAAAAATAACACCAAACAAACCGCCATAAAATACTAAACCGCTCTGCGGAAGTAATAACAATAGGTTCTTAAACGAAAAGTTTTCTATTAGCCACGGAATTTTTGTTATTGCAAACAATATTTTACTGCCTACATAACCGCCTATCGCGCAAAAAACAAACATTTTTAAAAAGTCAGTAAACTGCAACCGGTATTTATCCAAGTGGAGAAACATCCAGCATACAGCCATAAAGCCTCCTATCAACGCCATTACTGCATACGAAGGCAGAATAATATGTATATATGGAAGCATCTTTATTCCACTCCTGTTGCATATTCAAGGTCATATATCAAACCAAGTCCATCTCCGTCGGAACCAATACATCCGCCGCAGCCGTTCGCACATCCGATAAGTATTTCATCAGATTCCGATGAGCCAAAGAAAATACCATTGATATTGTCGGAATCATCTTTAAGTCTCATGCAACCGGAATAGCAGCTTTTTTCTGTTTGGTCGCATCCCAGACATCCGTCTCCGAAGTATCGTATATCACAGCCAAAAATTCTTATAATCTCTTTTTCATCCGTGTCCTCATCTGCATCTCCGGAAGAAACACCGACAAGTTTACAAGACTGCGGCCAAAGTACACAATTACAACCCCGTCCGGAAGTCAAGCAGCCGCCGCATCCCGGAATTGAACATCCCAATGCCGAAGCATCAAACATTTTTTCTGCACCGCATTGCGGCAGTTCACATGATTGTTTTCCACCGCATCCCATAATGCAGAATACACCGATTAAAAGTGTAAACAGCAGCATCACAAGAAATAATTGTTCACCTTTTGATTTCTTATTTAGGTTTTTCATCCTATGTACCCCCTATATCGTGATTTTGTAAATTATTATAGCATATCCCTCCCAAAAAGTCTTATGCTGCCGGCATAATTTTGTACAATTATCCAATTTTATTGTAATTTTCAAACAAATAAAGATGCACACAAGAAAAGCTGTCATCCGGAAACTATTCCCGAATGACAGCTTTTGTCATTTACTTCAGATTTAGGAAATCATCACCACTATTTTTTAAATAATCCAAACAAGCCGGCCTTATTTTCTGTTTTTTCACCCTTGTCTAAAATATAGTTAATGGCTTCACTTCCCTCAGCTTCGCTCAAACCCAATTTCGGCAAGAATTCCTTTAATTCTGCACAGAATTTTTCTGCATCTGCTTTGCTGGTAATCTTACATGCTTTAGCAAATTTCATTGCTCTTTCCTTTGCCGCCGTTGCACGATCTACCGTTTTCATAAAGCCAATATTGCAGAAATAATTATTAAAATCTGTCAAATATTTATCTATCTGTGCTATGTATTTCTTCTTTAGCTCTGACTGGAATGCATTCTCAAACTCCTGTTTTTTTGCAAGTAAATCATTTTCATAATCTACCAAAGATTCTTTCGTCGGTGCAACAATGCCACTCATAAATTCATGGATTTTTTCCACTTCTTCTCTGGCAAGATCTGCACCATCTCTGGTCTCACAAACATAGCCATCTACTGTACGATATTCTAAATCCAGACGAGTTTCAATTTCTTTCTTCTTTGTGGCAATATACGATTCTGCTTCATATGCCTCTGCTCTGCTTATGCCAAACTTAGGAAGCATGTTCAGTAAGTCTTCCAGTGCCATTTCTGCCTCTTCTATCGTAAGTATATTCTTATCTTTCACATACTTAAATGCTCTGTGCTGGCCGGCTTCCAATCTGCTCACCTTTTTGAATAAACCTATTGTACAGAATTTATGCTCAAAATCCTGCAAATACTGGTCTATTACTTTTTGACATCCCGGAACCAGCTCCGACTTATAAGTCTCAAGAAGAGCATTTTTCTTCTCCAATAAATCTTCTTCATAGTCCATCAGGCTTCCATCCACCGGAGGATTAATATTTACCATAAAATCCTCAAGCGAAGCCTTTTCTTCCCTTGCCAAATCTGCTCCGTCTCTGGTCTCACAGACAACCACCTGTAACTTATCGGCAGACAAGCGTCTGGTCTGTATGTCGATTGGTGATGTCCCAAAGGAAACTGTTCGATATTGCAAATCAAATTCGGCTAAAAGATTGTTTATATATCGCATACACGCCAGTTCATCATTAACATCCAGCGTGATTTCACTACAATATTCTATCAGTTTTTCCTTTGCAGCTTTTGCATCGTCTTCTGTTGTTCCCTGATTTTCTTTGACATATCGTAATGCTTCCATGTCTTTTACAGTATCTAAGTTAATATCAAAATACTCTGCAAGTCTGCGGATTTTTCCTTCTTTATCTCCATATCTACGGAACATAGAGCCATAGATGTCCATATCATAAGGGAATAAGCGAATTACTTCTTTGTAGACTTCTTTTACTTTTTCGCCGTCAAACATATTATCATCAATATTATTTAACAGTTTCTTGTATAAAATAGCATCGTCATTGCTAATGCACTCAATTTCACCTGTATGAAGTGTCTCCTCTAAAATGTCAATCATTACCAAATGCATATTGCACGCAACAGAATGACAACCGCATGCTAAATTTTCATAAGTTGCAAAATTCTGAAAGACTCTTTCAAAGTCCTTTTTTGCTGCATTTGCGTCCATTTTATTTCCTATTGCGTTAATGCCCGCATGTATTAAACCCTCTGCCGCATTACGGGCCGCCATATCCAACTGATGTGAAATATCGTCCGCAAGAGTCCCCCCGTAAGTAGAGCCCTCCCATCTGGCACGATTATCCTTTCTTTCCTGCCGATATTGCTGATTTGCCGCTAATTCTGCATCCTTCTCATTAACGTAGCTTTTTAATTCACTATATGCATCATTAAACGGAAGAATATACCCATGCTCCATTGCATAGTTCCAAATACTCTCGTCATCATAATGAATAATATTCGCGCTGACCAGGTCTTTCTTCACTTCTGTAATTGCAACGGACATCACTTGCTCAAAATCGGCATATACCCCCTGCACCATACTTCTTAGTTCACTATATTTCTTATATTTTTCAAAAAACTGCTCTTCAATTTCAGAAGCAAGTCCCCTATACTTACTTCGCAAGGCATTGTAAAAATTCCTCTCCTTGGATAACTTAATATCACCAATTGGGCTGGTCAGTGTTTTTTCTGTCAAATACACGTTACGTAATTCAGTATAATTCATACCTTCATCCTCCTCATTGTGAAATATATCTACACCCATAACATAGATACTGATTCCTTTATCAGCATATTCTACAGATATATTTTACAGCAGCAGACCAAAAAAGTCTTATGCTCTCGGCACAATTTACTTTTCAATCTTCTGTATACATTTTTCAATCAAAAAAAGATTACGTATTTCTACGCAATCTTTTCATGTTCTTTATTTCGTTCTTCTTTCCCCGTCGCAATCTTCCTTAATCAGGGTTTCTTCTCCCATCTGATACAGGTGCGAATTGCATTCTTCCAGGGTAGTTCCCTTGTGCAGGCAGTACATGCAGATGACATCCCGTTTGTCACGGACGTAAAGGCCGCTGACACCGCCGGCACGAAGTACCCGGTTGGTGTCATCCACAGAAAGCGGAAAGCCAAAGGCAAGTTGCAATAACTTTTCTCTCCGCGGACGCTTCTTTCCGTCAAAAATCTGGTAACCGTATGTAAAGTCCAGACGCGCCGCCTTAATAACATCAATTCTGTTTTTTTGATATTTGTTCAACATCTGTGCCAGAATATCCGTTAACGGCAACACTTCAAATTCTTCCGTATTTTCTGAGATAAAATCTCCCAAAGCCTTTGCCTGCTTCAGTTCGTTTAATAATTCTTCCGTAGCTTTCCCCATGCGTTCGGCACCTCATACTTACTCTTCTGTACAAAGTAAATTGTTTCTTCTATGTACACAATCTATAATAGAGCAAATATTCAAAAAAATCTTATGCCACTGGCATAATTTTAAAAATTAATCAAATGTTTTTTCTCCGCACTCAAAAAGGAGCTCGTTCAATTTATGTATGTCCATTCCTTTTTCCAGAGCATACATAATAAATGCTTCCCGTTTATTTTTTACATACAATTCACTGTATCCACCGTGTTTTAGCAACCGCTGGGTTTCCTCCAAGTTTAGCGGAAAACCGAAAGCGAGCTGAATCAGCTTTTCTCTTCCGGCAGTTTTTCTGCCGTCAAAAATCTGATACGGATAGGTTCCGGATAAACCTGCCCGGGATACCACGTCGCTTTTTTCCACGTCATACTTAATGAGCATTTCCATGAGATATTCCGGTACCGATTTTTCTTTCAGATTCTTTGCATTTTCCTCAAAAAACGCTGAAAGATTTTTGGCATTTTTTAATTCAGATTGTAACAGCTCCGTATTTTTTTCCGTTGTGTCTTTCTCCATCATCTGATACCCCTAGTTTACATAAGGCGGCTTTCCTGTTATATATTCCAGCGTCAGCCTGTCCTTTCTGCCATCTTCTAATTCCAATATAAGATACAATTTTCCTTCGGCTCCCGGTTTTATTCGTTGCAACAAAAATTCGCGGTCAAATTCCAACACCCGCCCGTTTTCCAGTAAAATATATTCTCCGGTCTCTTTAAAACATCCGTTGATATCGTTGGACAGAATCGTATGAACACATTCATTGTATTCATAATAAAAGTCCAAATAATTATTATCAAACAAATGCGCATCAGGACCTGCCTGATTCCCCTCGGAGATTAGCAGGTGGGTTTCTCTTGTTCCCTTCACTCCCGTTGCATTATCCGCATATTCTATCGTCACACGATAACAGCCGGCGTCAAACTCCTGCAAACAACTGTTTTTAATATGCAAAATATTGTTTTCGTTATAAAAGCAGTCCGTCGGCAGGGACACTATGTTATCCGTGTTCAGGCAATGCATAACCACTTCATTAAAGCAAACTTCACTGCCTTCATACCACGTGGTATACTGCATAAAATCGCGGGAAGTATCCATGCCCTTATAAAAAGTATCCACATAATATTTCTTTTCTTTTAGTTCCGCCACAATATCTTCCGTCACCTTTGAAGTTGCCGCTATAGTAAGCAACGGCGCTTCAGTTGGTGTCATCGCTGCAGTCGGTGTAAAAGTCGGTACGGCTGTCGGTGTCATCATCGGCATGAACGTTGGCGTATCGGTCGGTGCAACAGTTTCCGTTGCCGGCACGGTCACCCCGTCATTTTCTGCAGGGCTTTGCTTTGGCCAAAGAAAAATCGCTGCCGTTGCCGCTGCCAAAACCAGAACTCCGCCACAGGCTCCGGCAATGATTTTGTTCTTTTTCTTCTTTTTCCATACCGCCAGCTTTTCAAATTCCCGCTTTAATTCCGCCACACTCTGGTACCGGTTTTTCGGGTCAAAGCTGGTACACTTTTCCGAGATTTTTTCCCACAGCTCCACCAGTTTTTTATTCTCCGTAGGCCGCATTTCGTGGAACACCACACCCATAGAATAAATGTCGCTGCGGACATCCGTCTGGGCATAGCCGAACTGCTCCGGCGGTGCATATTCTACCGTTCCGAGCAGTCTGGTGTCACTGCTGCTTGGCGCATTCTTATACTGGCGGGATGCGTCAAAATCAATCAGTTTTAATTCCATTTTATTATTAATCAAAATATTGGAAGGCTTAATATCCCGGTGAATTACCGATGGTTTCATGGCATGCAAAAATCCCACAGCATCACAAAGCTGCAGGGCTACATTTATTTTTTCATCATCGGAGAGATAGTGTTTCTGCAAATGTTCCGCCAGGTTTTCACCATCCACATATTCTTCCACCACAAAAAGACCGTCCTGTGTTTCCTCCACGGAAATAATCTTGGAAACGTTAGGATGGCTTGTTTCGGTGAGCAATCGGTAGATGTCCGTTTTTCCGCCTTTCAGCTTCTTAACAATGACCGGGCCGACAAACATTTCCACGGCGGCCAGTTCTACCGTTACTTTTTCCGATTCTTTAATTTTGAGTATGGTTTGGTAATTCATACAGTAATACCCTTATTTCTTCTCTATGTATTTTTCGATTACCTGTACAATTCCGTCCTCATCATTGGAAGCGGTCACATAATCCGCAGCCTCCAGCACTTCTGCTCTGGCATTTGCCATGGCCACCCCAAGGCCGGCAAACTCGATCATGGTTTTGTCGTTATATCCGTCACCGCAGCAAATGACTTCATCCCTTGTAATTCCCAGGAACGGAAGGAAGTTCTTTAATACGGCCGCCTTATCAATGCCCTTTGGCATCAGTTCCAGGAAAAAGGGTTCCGAGCGGAAAATGTTCAGCTTGCCGGCGTATTTTTCCTTCAGTTTCTTTTCCAGCTCCACCAAATGCTCCGGTTCACCGGTCATAAGGCATTTGTTTACCGGAAAATCCACATACTCTTTGAAGTGTCCCACCTGCTTTAATTCGATGCTGTTGATACGGGCTTCCAACTCCATGTACTGGTCTACTTCCGTTCCCGCCAAGGCGCATTCGTTGTCGTAGGTCAATATGCCCACGCCGTGTTTTCTTGCTTCTTCGCAAAGCACTCCTGCCATCTCTGCAGAAATGGTTTTGTCAAGCACCACTTCTCCTGTTTTGCAGTTGATGACGCGGCCGCCGTTAAAGGACAGCACATAGTTGCCAAAACGCTCCAG
>JAZQJL010000322.1:0-6907 GCA_045541595.1 Lachnospiraceae bacterium
TTGTGGTGGTGCAGGAAAGGGAAACTTTACAGAGACTGGCAAAGTGCCGGGCCGGTGCGGCAAAGATGCTGGAGACGGCGGGGTGTGCCGTTGTGGTGTTCGCGGACACCGAGGTCACTCCGGATGTGTGGGTGGAGGACTGTTCCATCGCCATGAGTAATATGCATTTAATGGCAGATGCTTTGGGACTTGGCAGCTGCTGGATTCAGGGACGGTGCCGGGAGACAGAGAGCGGGCAAACCACGGAAGAATTTTGCCGGGAACTGTTGGCGGTGCCGGAACATATGGGGCTATTAGCCATTCTTTCCGTGGGTGTGCCGAAGGAGCATCCGGCGGGGTATACAGAGGCAGACTTGAAGGAAGAAAAAATTCATTGGGAGAAGTATTAAGAAGGAGGCGTTTTATGAAAATCGGAGTACTTGGAACAGGAAATATCGTGCGCAGCATTACGGCCACGATAAAGAAAATGAAGGATATGGAGTGCTATGCCATTGCTTCCCGCACACGGGAGCGGGCAGAGCAGGCGGCCGCGGAATTTGGATATGAAAAGGCTTACGGCAGCTATGAGGAACTGGTGGCGGATGAAGCAGTGGAACTGGTGTACATTGCAACACCTCATTCCCGCCATTATGAGGATATGAAGCTTTGTATTGCAGCGGGTAAGCCGGTACTGTGCGAAAAAGCTTTTACCATGAACAGCGCCCAGGCAAAGGAAATTAAGGAACTGGCAGCAGAAGCCGGTGTCTATGTGGCGGAAGCTATTTGGACCAGATACATGCCGTCCAGGCAGTTGATTAATGAGATATTGGCAAGTGGCGTCATCGGAAAGGTGTGTACACTTACGGCTAATCTCTCTTATACCATCAGCGGCAATTACCGCATTGTGGCGCCGGAATTGGCGGGCGGAGCCCTGCTGGATGTAGGCGTGTATGGTATTAATTTCGCTCTGATGCATTTTGGCGAAGAAATCGAGCGGATGGAGTCTTCCGTACAGATGACAGATACCGGTGTGGATGGGATGGAGAGCATCACGCTGCATTACAAGGATGGCCGAATGGCGGTGCTGACCCACGGAATTTACGGCCGGTCGGACCGTAAGGGTATTTTCTACGGAAATCAGGGTTACATGGTGGTGGAGAACATCAACAATCCGCAGTCTGTCTCGGTTTATGACCAGGGTGATAATCTGATAAAACAGATTACGGTTCCGGAGCAGATTTCCGGTTATGAATATCAGTTTGAAGAGGCGGCGCGGTGCATCGCGGCAGGTAACATTGAAAGTGAGTCCATGCCGCTTTGTGACAGTATTACCGTCATGGAAGTGATGGATCAGCTGCGGGCGCAGTGGGGACTGAAGTATCCGCAGGAAAGGTAGATATTAGGTGTTTTCTTTTTGCCGGTTTTACGGTAAGATAGTACACAAGGGAACTGGTTGCCCTTAAAATTCTATTTAGAACGGAGTTTTATTAAATTATGAAAAAACGGATTCTTGCATTGTTGATGCTTGTTGCGCTTATCACCACCGGATGCGCCAACAACAAACCAAATACGGAATTGGACAAATTCGCAGAAGAAATAAAAGTAGGTCAGCAGGAAAATACAACACCGACCGCTGCTCCAACGGAAGTTACGACCGGGGAAGCGGCAGATGCTGCTACAGAAACGTCTGCACCGGAAGAGGAGAAATACTATTTATCTTTTTCGGCACCGACCACCGGGGGAGAAACCTGGGATTCCGCAATGTTTGCCAATTCCAAACTGACCATGATTAACGTTTGGGGAACTTATTGCGGTCCCTGCCTGAAGGAAATGCCTGCTCTTGGTGAAATTGCAACAGAGTATGATGCGGCAGAGTTTCAGTTGATTGGTGTGGTTTGTGATGTAATGGAGGGAGACGGTCAGACTGCAGTGGATGCCGCCAATGAGCTGATTCAAGAAACAGGTGCCAATTACCCGCATCTGCTTGCTAACGAATCGATATACATGAGTTTTTTAAGTGCTGTCAGTGCTGTGCCGACCACGTTCTTCGTGCGGCAGGACGGTTCCCTCATTGGTTATCTGACCGGTGCATTGGATAAGGAAAGCTGGAAATCGGTTATTGAGCAATTGCTGGCAGAGATGGAGTAATTCCGGGAGGTTGTGATGAAGAAAATTCCAAAATGGAGCATTGGTGTAACAGTTGGAATCGTATGTCTGCTCATCGGTTTTTTTGACGAACAGTTTGCGGAGATCTACCGAAAAGCGGTTATGATATGCCTGGAATGTATCGGTATCGGATAGGAGGAAGCGTATGAAGAAATTTACGCCGGCCCGGATCCGGACCTGGTTTCAGATATTGTATACGATTATAACCAACGGATATGCCTATGGGTTTATGAGCGGAAAGATTTATAAAGGGTCGATGAAATATGCCTGTGTGCCGGGACTAAATTGCTATTCCTGCCCGGGAGCATTGGCCTCCTGCCCGTTGGGCGCATTGCAAAATGCTTTAAATAAGAGAAATTTCTCGGTGCCCTTTGCGGTACTCGGATTCTTCTTTGTGTTTGGCAGCCTGTTCGGGCGCTTTGTATGCGGCTGGCTGTGTCCTTTCGGACTGGTGCAGGATTTGCTTCACAAAATTCCGCTGTTTAAGAAACGGAAGCAAATGCCAAAGCATGAAATATTAAAGTACGGAAAATATGTAACGCTGTTTGGACTGGTGATAATCGGTTCGGCTTTTTTGTTTACCGGATTTGTCAAAATTCCGGCGTTTTGCAAGTTTTTGTGCCCGTCTGGAACCTTGTTCGGAGCGATTCCGCTTCTTAGCACCAATACAATGTTGCAGTCTCAGATTGGCGGATTGTTTTTTTGGAAGCTTGGCATTTTGCTTGCCATTGTGCTCCTGTCTATTAAGGTTTATCGGCCGTTTTGCCAGTATTTATGCCCGTTGGGAGCAATTTACGGTTGGTTTAATAAATTTTCCCTGGTGCAAATTCGATGGGAAAAGGAGTCCTGTACCTCCTGCGGTGCCTGCAAAAGGGCATGCCCGGTAAATCTTTCCCCGGAAGAAATTTCAGTATCGCCGGAGTGTATCCGTTGCGGTAAATGCGTGGATGCCTGTCCTGCAAAGTGCCTGTATTTTGGCGGAAAAAAGAACGGCAAAAGCAAAGGGCAGATATAATTTTAAATATAACAAGTGACTAATTATAAATGTTTACAAAAAGCCTCCCAATACTTTATATTGATAGAACAATAAAGTATTGGGAGGTTTTTTATGAGGAGAAGAATTTTTGCATGGCTTCTTTTGCTTGTAATGGCAATTTCTCTTGTGCCATCGGGCAAATTAACGGCCAAGGCAGCACCGGATATCACCGGTATGACTGCCACCAATCAGTTAACCGCCAGCGGCGATGCCCTGGTATCGGATTCCGCGGCTCATGCGGGTGATTCCTATAATGGTTATATCCAGTCTAATGAGGGGGATAAAAAGCAGAGCTATGTGGAAAGTGACTATGTAAAAGTAACTTATAAGGTGGAAGGGGATGTTTCTGATGACACGAAGGTGTTCATCCTTCAGACCTATGATACCGGCTGGGGCGGCTGGGCAGGCGTGGAAATTACCGTGGGCGAGTCGGAATATGATGCAGCCACCGGCCTGTACACCTACTATGTGGAAACCGGCAAAGTGCTGGCAACCCTGACCACCGGCAAGGACTTAAACGGTATCAACATCAGCTTTATGCAGGCGGATCCAAAGGTTACTTTAGTGGCTTATGAAACATTGGCAGCACCAAAGGCGGAACCGGAGGTTCCGGCCACAACAGCAACCGTGTTATCTCCGACAGAAACAATTATTACGGTTACCGAGAAAGAATTAGGCGACATCAATTGGCAGGAAGCCTCCAAGGTAAAGGTGTATGTGAAGATGACCGAGGGCGGTCCGCATTCGGTAATCAATGCCATGGTAAAACTGGGACCGGATGGGGAGAACGGAGCTCCTGTAGGTAAGGCTTCCAGTAAGTATCTGGTAGGCAGTGCACCACTGGTTTCCAAGTCCGGAAATATGATTCAGACCAATTTGGTGGGAAATGCAGGTACCGGCTGCTATGTGTTCCCGGATGTCAATTTAAATCACACCATGCAGGACGGTTCTGCCTGGGACGAGGCATATGCAAACGAAATCACCATTACGGTGACCTTACATACTTCCGAAACAAACTGTGAATTTTTAGGCCTTGAATTTAACAACGGTGCAGTTTATCCGGCGGGATTTACAGCGCCTGTAACAGAGGCAATTACTTTGGATGTTGCTCCGGAAGACAAGAGCAATCAGAATTTTGACAAGCTGTTATATGCAGTGGATTTTGTGGAAAAAATGGATGAGGCTTCCTATGAGGCGGAATCCTGGAAAAACTTTATGGAAGTTGTGGATGAGGCAAAGGCGGTTCTGCTTGCAGGAGATGGCGAAGATGCCTACTTGGCAATGCATGCCAAGCTGGAAGCCGCCAAGGCAAACATGCGCTTTGTTATGAGTGAAGATGCAGGAAATCCGCTTCCTTTTGAAACCCTAACCGGTGAGGAACTGGTCTTTGAAATGGGCCTTGGTACCAACCTGGGTAATACCCTGGACGGTCATTCCGGTTTTACTCCGTCCGAGACCGCATGGCAGTCTGCCATGACCACCAAGGAATATATGCAGGCACTGCACGACGCAGGCTATAACACCGTACGTATCCCTGTTACCTGGGGAAACATGATTACCGGTGATATTGACAGCGGTTTTGCCATCAATGAGAACTGGCTGAACCGTGTGCAGGAAATCGTGGATTACTGTGTTTCCCAGGATATGTACGCAATTATCAATATCCATCATGACGGTGCGGAGCAGACCGGCTGGCTTTTGGTTGCTTCCGACGAAATTGACGCGGTATATTATCAGTTTGAACAGGTATGGCGTATCATTGCCGAGCGTTTTAAGGATTACGATGAGCATCTGATTTTCGAGTCCATGAACGAAATTTCCTGCATGGAGGGTGACTTAAAGAACAGTGCAGAGGCTATTGCCTACGACACTCCGATTATTATGAACCTGAACCAGATTTTCGTAAATACGGTACGTGCCACCGGCTCCAACAACACCAGGCGTTGGCTGGCGGCGGTAGCGCACTATGCAAATAATGGTTCCCATAAGGAATTTGTCCTTCCGACAGATTCCTATAACGAAGAGGGCGGCCTCATGTTCGGCGCCCACATTTATAAGCATTCCACTAATGTTTCCTGGACCTATGACCAGATCTATGATGTGGTGGACGGCTTGAAGAGAATGGCAAACAAGTTTGATGTTCCGATGTACCTGGGTGAGTGGGGCAACCGTATCTACGAACAGGCAGGAACAGACACCGGATATAACGATGCGGAACGCGCTTACTTTAGTGAAATTACTACCAGAGCCTGTCAGGTGGCGGGTGTGGTTCCTGTAGTTTGGGATCAGGGATTCGGAAACAACGGCGAGTATGAAACCGGCCTGTTCTCCTACTGGAACAGAACCGAGCTTCGCCCGATTTTCAAGAGTATTATTGAGGCGATGGCAAGAGGTACTTACCTGGATGCCACAGCGTTAAATGAAACCTATGATTTCACGGATATTGTGAAAAATCCGGAAATCAATAAGATTACAGAGATTACCGTACAGGATGCAGTTACCATGAAAGTGGGCGAAAAGCTTACCCTGGAGGCAACCGTAGCTCCGGCAGATACCAATGACGTGGTATTTTGGAGCACTGAGGATGATACCGTGGCGACCGTATACCGCGGTGTGCTTCAGGCAAAGGGCATCGGCACCACAAACATTCACGTATATTCCCAGAGCGGTTCGGTGGAAAAGACAATTGCGGTGACAGTAGAAGCAGTGGCGTCTGCAACACCGGCTACCATTACAACCGATGCGGACAGTTATTCCGTAGTGGTAAATAAGAGTGCCCAAATTGCGGCAACCGTATCTCCTGCAGAAACACTGACTTATAAGTCTGCGAATCCGTCTGTTGCAACCGTGAACGCCTTTGGTAAGATTACCGGCATGGCAGAGGGAACCACCGAAGTGGCAATGACATCTGCAAGTGGTGCAACAAAGACAGTAACCGTAACGGTAGTGAGCTCTGAAAACGTGAAGGAAGTTCGTCTGGCATTGCATGTGCTGTACAACGATTCCGAAAAGTCCTACTGGGGCTGTGAATTAAGTGAGCCTGTTACCGTTACCGGTGACGGTACTTATACGTTGAGCTTTGATTTGGCAACCCGGATTTCCGCAGCAGGTCAAAAGGCGGGAATTACGGATATTAACAAGTTGACGGCGATTTACATTAAGGATTATGACGTAACCAAGGGGGATGCCACCAAGTCTCCGCTGGAGGGTGCGGACATTGTTTACGACTCTGTTATTGTAAACGGAACTCCGCTTACCATGATTGCCCATGCACCGGAAAACTGTATGAAGTCCGGCGTGTTTGACTCCGGCAAACCGGTCAATGCATGGGATGGCTCTGTAGTGGAAGAGGTTTCTTCCGTTGATCATACCGCGAGCTTCATCGGTGTGACTAACCCGACGACCATTGAGGTGACCTTTACACTTTCCAATGTGTGGTTTAAGGGTGAGCCAAAACCGGAACCGACTCCGGAACCAACTCCGGAGCCAACGGCTACCCCGGTGCCGACAGCTACTCCTGCGCCGACGGAAACTCCTGTTCCGACGGAAGAGCCGACAACGGCTCCTGCGCCTACGGAAGTTCCGACCGAAGCACCTGCGAAGACTCCGGAACAGGCAGAACCACAGGAACCACAGGAAACACCGGTGGACGGTGAATCCGGAAATCCGGGACTTGTCATCGGAATTGTGGCAGCAGTTCTTGTGATAGCAGCTGCCGCCGTCGGA
>JAZQJL010000323.1:0-3909 GCA_045541595.1 Lachnospiraceae bacterium
ACCTGACCGAAGGAGAAATCATTCTTGGACCGATTTTACAACAATACAAATCGGAAAAGGCTTATGAAATCTGGTATAATAACCGGAAGGAAACTCTGACCGACTGGTATGAAAAAACGTATCCGTCACTGTTAGAGATGAACGGATTGGATTACTTTGTATATAAAGATTCCGTGGAGGACGGTGTGGGAACCCTGACTTCGGAAGAAGCAGCTTTGGATGCTGCCGGATATCCGGTGTATGTTAAAATCTGGTTTAATGAATCCGGAATGCCGGTGGTAAAGGCGCAAAGAGGTACGGGGAATGTCCAAAACGGATTGACCTCAATGCAGGAGACGGTTGCGGCGCTAAATCAATATGAGGTAAACTATGAGACCGGAGAAACCGTTACTCAGGGCCAACTGAAAAATGTGACGGTATTACTTGCCGGAGATGAGCAATATTACCGAAATCTAACGGAGGAAATTTTTTACCCGAACTGGGCACAGTGGGAAATGGTGCATGCAATGAAGGAAAACTATCTGATTTCTGTGTTGCTGGCTGTCGGTGTTTCCGTCTTGCTTGGCTTGTTGCTTCCGGTTATCCGGCCGTTAGGATTGAAAGAGGGCTGGAAAGCCCACATCCCGGTGGAACTGTTAGCAATACTTGGGGGGCATGTGGCCTTAGATGTGGTTTGGGACCAGTTGCCAATGTTTATTGTGAAAAGCAAGTTGGCGATGGACTATGGAAAAGAATTCTTTTATCGGAACGATGTTTTATGGAATATCGGGGCAGAAGACAAAGAAAACATTCTTATCCTTACATGTAATGCCCTCATTTGGTTTGCGGTTTTCTTTTTGGCATATCTTTGCGCCATCAATGTGCGCCAGCTGTTTGTAAAAGGAGTGGTACGGTTCCTTAAGGAAAACACATTGACGGGAAGACTTCTGGGTAAAGCATACAAGGCGGGAAAAAGAGCAGTGCAGTTTTGCCAAAAAATTGAATTTTCCCATAAATGGAATCGATTTTTTATATTTGCGGCAGCTGTGAACTTTTTAGTGATCGCATTGCTTTGCTGCTTCCGGTTTGTTGGTATTCTGCTGGCGATTCCTTATACGGTAACAGTGATTTGGCTGTTACAAAAAAAATGGAAAGAAATCAGAACAGACTATACGGTACTGCTTTCCACCACGGAGGAAATGGCAAAGGGCATCACGGATGTGGAGTATATCGGAACTGCCGGAGTATTTCATGAACTTCAAACGGCCCTTTCCGGCGTACAGGAAGGTTTCCGTACAGCGGTGCAGGAGGAAGTGAAGAGCCAGAAGATGAAGACGGAACTGGTGACCAATGTATCCCATGATTTAAAAACTCCATTGACGGCTATTATTACGTATGTGGATTTACTGAAGAATGAAAATCTGACAGCAGAGGAACGACAGGACTATGTGGAAATTTTAGACCGTAAATCCGCCCGGTTAAAGGTGCTGATTGAAGATTTGTTTGAAATCAGTAAAGCAACCTCCGGCAATGTCCAGTTAGACAACGTGGATTTGGATTTAGTGCAACTGATTCAGGAAGTGCAGCTGGAGTTGGAGGAGGAAATTATGAACTCCGGCATTGCCTTCAAGCTGAATCTGCCTCAGGAGAAAGTTATGGTGCATTTGGATGCCCAGAAGACCTGCCGGATTTTTGAAAACCTGACAGTGAATATTTTAAAGCATGGTCTCAAAGGCAGTCGGGCATACATCAGTATGGAGCAGACAGAAAAAGAAGTCCGTGTGGTGTATAAGAACATCTCTTCCGAGGAAATTAACTATAATGAAGAAGAAATACTGGAGCGTTTTACAAGAGGCGACGCGTCCAGAAATACCGAAGGCTCCGGCCTGGGGCTTGCCATTGTGAAGAGTTTTACGGAGGCACAGGGCGGCACAGTCCGGGTGAATCTGGAGGATGATTTGTTTAAGGTTATTGTCAGTTTTCCAAAAATATAAACAGCTCCCTCAGTCGGGAGGAGGTTTTCGGACCTTCTCCTGACTTTTTTCTTTTGTTCTAATATGTGAACTGCTTTCTGCCGATATACACTTTGTAGGAGTATACCCTATCGCAGGTAAAAGGATTTATCTGCGGGTATCTGTTTCTAACAAGGAGGTTATGTATGAAAATTGAAAACAGTAATGTAATGATGAAATCGGAACGGTCTTACTACACCCATTTGGAAGCCAGTTCAGAATCGTTGATTGTGAGATCTGACCAGGCGGCAACGCTGGAATTTTCCGACGAGTCAAAGAGTCTGGTGGAGCAGATGAGAGACTACAAGGATGAACAGAAGCGGCAGACCAGGGAGCAGGCCAAGGAAAGAGAAAAGCAGAGCGTAAAGAATCTGGCAATGGCTATGGCGGAAGCAGAAAAAGCCAAAAAGAAGGAAGTGCCGGTGGTGCATTCCGAAGAAGATGTTCAAATCGAGACCCTGAAAAAAATTCTGGAAATGTTAAAGCGTATGCAGAATATGCGTCTTGGCCGGAAAGATACGGCGGCCATGACAGAAAAGGTAGAAAAACGCATGGCAGACATTAAGGCCGGTATGTCGGGCTCCCGGAGCCTTTCCGTCAGCAGCGGCATCAATTTGTCAGGCGGAACGGTGATTTCCATTTCCGGCAACGGCGGTGCCGGAGCAGCAGTGCGCCCAACCTGGAAGCAGGTGGTGGTAAGCTCTTCGTTTTATACAGAGATGGAGCACACTGCATTTCAGTCCCAGGGCTGTGTAAAGACGCAGGATGGCAGAGAAATCACATTTAATGTGGAAATGGAAATGTCCCGTGCTTTTTGCGAAAAGTATGATTCCATGATTATGCAGGACATTCCGCAGGTGTGCGACCCGCTGGTGTTCAATTTAGAAGGCGATATCGGAAAAATCAGCGACCAGAAGTTCCTGTTTGACTTAAATGCCGACGGCACGGAAGAAGAAATCTCGTTCACCGAACAGGGCAGCGGTTTCCTGGCATTAGATAAAAATAAAGACGGCGAAATTAACGACGGCAGCGAGCTCTTCGGCACTAAGTCCGGCGACGGTTTCAAAGACCTGGCAAAGTATGACGAAGACGGCAACGGCTGGATTGATGAAAACGATTCTGTCTTTGATGATTTGTCTATTTGGACACTGAACGAGGCGGGAGAGAAAGTTCAAATTTCTCTTTTAAAAGCAGACGTGGGTGCCATTTACCTTGGCAACGCCTCCACAGAGTTTTCCTTAAAGAACGAAGAAACCCATGACACCAACGGCATCATTCGCAGCACCGGAGTTTTCTTAAAGGAAAGCGGCGGCGCAGGTACGGTACAGCATATTGATTTAGCGATTTAAGGATGCAGTCGCTGGAGGCGACTCGCAGCGTAGCTGCGGAACTTTCGAAGAAAGTGCATCCTTAGCGAGAAAAACGCGTAGCGTTTTTTGAGATTGACGAGGAATAACTATGGGATTTCGAACGCTTTAATATAAGATTATCAACAATGGACTTATCAATTTTAAGTCAAAACAAGGTTGCAGTGATGCCGTTGGATGTATTGACCAACGGCATTACTGTTTCCGTTCGAAGGTCATTCGAGGCAGTCTAAACGAATGCATGTACAGGTTGAGCAGAGAAAGCCTAAAAGGTGTGAATTTTGAAGATGGTGGTGGATATAAAGTCAACGGAACAAAAGATGGTCAGTATTTGCAATATCATCCTTCCAGCAATAGTCACCATGGCGGCGAATATTATAAATTGTCAAGCGGCAAAACTGGAACGAAAAGATATGATACGAAGGGCGAATTGATTGAATAATGGGTGGTGATTATACGGTGATAGAACAGAAGAAATTTTTTGAAGGGTTGGGTTTTGAAGAAATCGAGTTTGAATATCCAACAGGAAAAAGAGTATGCTACAAAGGAAA
>JAZQJL010000324.1:0-7158 GCA_045541595.1 Lachnospiraceae bacterium
GGTGATACTCAATGGCAAAGCGGTGGGTTTCATCCTGAATTCTTGTAATCAGATGAAAGCCTTCGCTCCTCGTATCAATCGGAATTTCTATATTGTTATAGTACAGGCCTCTGGTCCTGTGATTATCATCTTTCACCATACCGCAAACCGGAATGGCCAGGCGCTGTTCCGCCAGCACCTCCAGGGCAATATTTACCTGTCCCTTGCCACCGTCCATCAGAATCAAATCCGGCAGCCTGGTAAAACTGCCCATTTCCCTGATTTCCTCCGGATTTTCGCCGCTATAGGAATGTTGCAGTTCCTCCAGCTCCCTTTTTGCATGCTCAAACCGTCTGGTCAGAACCTCTTTCATACTGGCGTAATCATCCGGACCTGCAATGGTTTTTGTTTTGAACTTACGGTAATCGGCCTTCTTAGGCTTTCCGCCCTCAAATACCACCATGGAAGCCACATTTTCAAAACCACTGGTATTGGAAATATCAAAGGCCTCAATCCGGTTTAAATGGTCCATGGAAAGCCAGTCCGCAATTTCTTTCAATGCTCCTTTTGTCTTTTTCTCCTGTTCGGCAATACGTTCCGAATCCTTCTGAAGAACAAAGGAAGCATTTTTTTCTGCCAACTCCACCAACCGTTCCTTGGAACCCTTTTTCGGGATTACAATCCGCACTTTTCTGCCCCTTCGTGAGGAAAGCCAGCTTTCCAGAAGCTCCTTATCATCCGTTTCATTCGACAGCAGTAGTTCCTTTGGCACATGCGGTGTTCCGGAATAAAACTGTTTAATGAAATTAGCCATAATTGTGCTTCTGTCCTCGTTTTCTACACCTGTAAGATAAAAGTGCTCCCTGCCTACCATTTTTCCGTCACGGACAAAAAACACCTGGGCCACCGCTTCATCTCCCGCGGAAGCAAAGGCAATGATATCCCGCTCCACATGCATGTCGTCGTCGGCCTTCTGCTTCTCCGCCAGACGTTTTACACTGAACAGTAAGTCCCGGTATTCTGCCGCCTTTTCAAACTCCATTTCCTCGGAAAATTTCATCATCTGGGTTTCCAGCCGTTTGGTAATCAGCGCATAGTTACCGTTTAAAAACTCCTCCACCTGCCCGATATTTTCCCGGTACTCTTCCCTGGAAATGTATCCCTGGCAAGGTGCCTTGCACTGTCCCATATGATAATACAGACACGGTCGCTCCTTCCCCATATCCCGGGGCAACACTTTGTTGCAGCTTCGAATAAAGTACGTCTTTTTCAGCAAGTCAATGGAATCATGCACCGCTGCGCCGCTGGTGTATGGTCCGAAATACTTTGCCTTGTCTTTTTTTCGCTCCCTTGCCAGCATAATCCGCGGATAATCCTCGTTGACCGTTACACGTATGTAAGGATAATGTTTATCATCCTTTAACATCGTATTGTATTTTGGCTGATGCTCCTTAATTAAGTTGCACTCCAAAATCAGGGCCTCCATCTCCGAATCCACCACAATGTACTCAAACCAGGCAATCTGCTCTACCATCCGCTGAATCTTTGGAGATTTTCCCCGACTGCTTTGGAAATACTGGCGGACGCGGTTTTTCAGCACCACCGCTTTTCCCACATATATAATTGTATCATTTTTGTCATGCATGAGATAAACTCCCGGTTTATCCGGGAGTTTACGCAATTCTTCTTCAATATTAAACATGATTTTCCTCATTCGGCTCATCACCGGCAATTACAATCTGTTCATCCACCAGCACATCCACGGTCGGCTGCTTCGGAGCGTCCGCAGTTACTTCTGCCTCTGCTTCCGGCTCTGTCTTTTCCTCTTCTTCTGCTGCTTTTTCTTCCGCAGCATCACCCTTACCGGTTACACGGTTGTAAATCTCAACAAATTCCTTACCGGTAATGCTTTCCTTTTCACAGAGGAACTCTGCAATTTCTTTTACCACATGCCGGTTATCTTCCAATAACGTTTTCGCCTGGGCATAACACTCCTTCATCAGGGCACGAAGTTCACGGTCAATTTCTGCCGCAGTTTCATCACCGCACTGCAATACCACTCTTCCATCCAGATACTGGTTTTCCACCGTTTCTAAGCCCACCATACCGAAGGTTTCGGACATACCGTAACGGGTAATCATGGCTCTGGCAATACGGGTAGCCTGCTCAATATCATTGGCAGCACCGGTGGTAATCTGCCCGAAGAAAATCTCTTCCGATGCACGGCCGGCGCAGAAGGTAACAATTCTGGTCAGCATTTCATCTTTGGTCATGAGGTACTTTTCTTCTTCCGGCGCCTGTAATACATAGCCGAGGGAGCCCATGGTACGCGGTACAATAGTAATCTTTTGTACCGGTTCGGAGGATTCCTTCTTTAGCATACTGATCATGGCATGACCCACCTCATGGTACGCCACAACACGCTTTTCTTCTTTGCTTAAAATACGGTCCTTCTTTTCTTTACCGGCAATGACCACTTCCACGGATTCAAACAAATCTTCCTGGGTCACATACTTTCTGCCGCACTTAACCGCCAGAATTGCCGCCTCGTTAATCATATTGGCAAGGTCAGAACCTACCGCACCGGAGGTTGCCAAAGCAATGGCCTCCAGATCAACAGAATCGTGCAGCAGCACATTCTTGGCATGCACTTTTAAAATATCCAGACGTCCCTTTAAATCCGGCTTATCCACGATAACACGGCGGTCAAAACGACCCGGACGCAGCAATGCCTTATCCAGTACTTCCGGGCGGTTGGTGGCCGCTAAAATCACGATACCCTTGGAAGTATCGAAACCATCCATCTCTGCCAGTAACTGGTTTAAGGTCTGCTCTCTTTCGTCATTTCCGCCGTAGCGGGAATCTCTGCTCTTACCGATAGCATCAATTTCATCAATAAAAATAATACATGGTGCCATAGCCTGGGCCTGCTTAAATAAATCACGGACACGGGATGCACCCACACCCACATACATTTCTACAAAGTCGGAACCGGACAGGGAGAAAAACGGCACTTTCGCCTCACCTGCCACAGCCTTTGCCAACAATGTCTTACCGGTACCCGGAGGTCCTACCAACAACGCACCCTTTGGAAGCTTGGCACCGATTTCCGCATACTTTTGCGGATTATGCAAAAAGTCCACCAGTTCCCGGATGGAATCCTTGGCTTCCTCCTGGCCTGCCACGTCCTTAAATGTAACACCGGTTTCCTTTTCCACATAAACTTTTGCCGTACTCTTTCCAACGCCCATCATGCCACCGGCCTTGCCCATCATACGGGACAGGGAGAAGGACAACAGTATAAACATAAGCAACGGGAATCCAATATTAATCAGTAAACTCAGAATTACGGAAGAGGTATCTTCCACCACGCGGATGTACTCTATTCCGGCACTTTCCAGGCGTTGCTGCAATAAATTTCCGTCTTCCAACAAGCCGGTATAATACGTAAAGGTCATGCCAAACATTCCGCTGTTTTCATACGGCTGATTTTTTGGATAAATAATCAGCATGCCGCTGTCTGCATTCACCTCTACGCGTTCAATTTTATCTTCCTCCAAGTACTGGATGAATTCATTATAGGTAATTTCCTCTGTGGACTTGCTTTCCATATCTTTCATGACCCACATGAATCCGATAATCATAATCAGGGCTGACACCATGGAAATCAGCAAAGACATTTTATTCGTATTTTTACGATTATTGTCTCCTCCCTTATTTCCGTTATTACCACCGCCGTTGCGGTTATTCATGGAATTTCGATTTTCGTCACTCATTATAATCCTCCGTCAATTTCTCTCTATAGTATTTTCGTTTTCCCGAAAAATATATTCTTTCGCATAATGTATTATAAAGGGAAGTTCTTTGGAAAATCAATAGATTCCTTCTAAAATTTTGTAAAAGTTCACAATTTAGGCATCGAAACACAAAAAAATAGAACCCCGCCTACGGGATTCTACTTTATATTCTGTGTCTTATTTACTTGCGAAGAGAAAACAACGAGCTTCCTGCCTGAACCGATGGCATATGCAAGCAAACAGCCTCGGTGTCCTTTAAGTTTTCCACCCGTTCCTTCCATGCCGCTCCGCTTTCGTCGAAACAGATGGAAATTCTCTCATTTTCCAAAATCTTTCTTAATGGTGAAAAGGCACAGGCCAGTTTTAAAATCCGGCCGTTATGCTCATATACTACAATATTTGCCTGTGGCTTCTGCTTCGCCAGTTCTGCCACATGATATCCCATGCCAAATCCTTTCACCAGATAGGTTTCGGCTTCCTGCTTTGCAAAAACTCTCGCAACATAAAATGCCTCCAGACCCACCTTGTGATTGGAGTGCAAATACACCGAGCCACGGTCGGTAGCCACTGCCACGGTCATTAAGCCGCAGGATGTTACTTCCACGCGGTATCCCTGTTCTAAAAGCTCCTCCGGATTTAACGGTGTTTCAAATAGCTGCTCCGGGTTCTCCGTACCGCCCTGCTTTAATTTTTCCGTCATGGCCGCACATTGTTCCAGATACATGGCTTCTGAGAAAAAAGCATAATCCTCTTTCTTCATAATCAATTCCTGCACATTGCAAAGTAACGTGCAGAGCTGAAGTTCCAAAAGATCCGCCAAAAGCACATAGTCCTCAGAACGGCTGGCTTCTACGATTCCCTCTAACATTTCCATCAAAGAGTCCGTGGACACCAACTCAAAATATTCTTTATCGCCGATGATACCGTCAATCACATGACGCATTTTTTCTGATACCTCCGGCATCAGTTCCAGGGCCATCGGATAGTCCTGTTCTCTAAAATAAACGATTGCTTTATCTACGATTTCCAACAATTCCACGTTTGTCTGGAATAACTTTTTTACCTCCGGTGTCATCCTTGCACATCCTCCTGTCAAAGGTAGTTTATTTTCTATTCCAGCATTGCCTCATATTGCACTGCCTCTGCTTCTCTTCCCTGCTTTTTCATAAGGCAAATCGCCCGTCGCAACGCGTTTTCGCCGCCATAGGAAATGCAGACATAACATTCCGCCTCCAGCGCTGCCTTTTTATACCAAAGCACTGCCTCTGTTTCTTTGCCGGACGCCTCATAATATTCGCCCATCAGAAACAATAATTCCGCAGCAGGCGCCGGGTTCACTGCCATCTCCGTTAACACAACAGAAAGCAGTTGCTCCGGTTCTTCCTGTAATGCCCGATGCTTTGCTATTACACATACTGCTTCCACCCTGGCATCCTCTGAAAGTTCCGGTTGCTCCAGACGCTTCAAAAACCAGGGAGCCGCCGTTTCAAAATCCGCCTTTGTACCGGAAATAAACAACTCCTTGGCATACATACTGTATAATCTGGAAGACAGCTTTCCTGTCTTATTTAACTCACGTTCCATAGCCTGAAAATCCCTGCCGGAATGCAGGCTCTGCGGACGGTGCATAATTTCTATGTCACTACTGTAAACCAGCGGATCTAAGGCAACTGTTTCATGAATCGGATCAATCCAGCGGAACTGCCTGAGACGCTTAAACAGCTTTGGACGGGGTTCCTTTGTAAAATTATAAACTGCATTACAATCTGCAGGATTGACATAAATCATTTCCACAATTTCTATCTCCGGAAGAAGCACCTGCTTCAAATCAAGGAACTTCTTCCGGTCTATTTCTTCTAACACTTCGTCTGCATCTGCCGAATAAATGTAGTCTTTTGTTGCTTTGGAGAAAGCAAAATTTCTTGCGGCAGAAAAATCGTGAACCCAGGTAAAATCATATATTCTACTCGTGTAGAGTGCCGCTATTTCTTTGGTACGGTCCGTGGACCCGGTGTCCACAATAATGATTTCATCTGCAATCTGCTGCAACGAATCCAGACACCGCGCCAAAACCGCTTCCTCATTTTTCACAATCATGCAAACGCTAATGCTAATCATGTTTTACTCCATTGTTGTATAGTTATGGTGTGGCCGCCGGATCCTTTACCTCTTTTACAGGACCCTTGTGGTCACTTTCCTTTACATTACCATGTGCATCCGTAATAACAACCCGGATATACTGGTTTGCTATTGCATTGGTCAATTCATAATTCGGACTGTTAGATGCCGTTCCCACATTGGTCCATACCGGCGTTGCTGCCTTTACATCGGCGCAGGTCTGCCACTGGAAGGTAAGATTTTCATAGGTTCCGTTAGCTTTTATTGTAAAGTTTGTACTCGGAACCGCCGTTAAGGTCTGGCCTGCTGCCACCGTACCGTCGGCAATGCCTGCATAAGTAATATGGTCATATTCCATCGGTCCGTAAATACGGTATGTGGACGGAAGCTGGTCATCTTCTCCTGCAATACGGTATACCAGGTAGGAGCCCTTTGGTACCTTCTTATTGGAAATCTTCAGCATCTTTCCTGCCTTGATGCTGGTCCACTTCATATCTGCAAGATTTACATCGTCCTGGCTGTCCTTCACTTCTGCCCATTCTTCCGGTGTGATGACGCCAACCTGGTACTTGTAATCTGACTTGTTTTCTACCACAATACCGCCGGAATTGGTCTTGGAATCTCCGTAGGAGAATGCCAAATCATCCACTTTGGCAATTGCCTTGTCTTCCGGAGCATAAGGAATAATTACCTCTGCAATTTTGGAAGCCGCTTTACGTTCTGTTCCTACATCACGCACATACAGTACAATACCTTCCTCCGAAAGCTCCAGTATCTGTCCGTTTTTATTGAAATCCTCCAAATTCTTTTTGCTCATCGGAGTATTCATGGTGAAGGCCGGTACCTGTGCCTTTAAAATCTCCTGCATCAGGAGTGTGGTTAATCTTTGATTTGTATAAATCTTTTCAATTGCAGCTTCGCGAACACTTTCTTCCACGAGATAGTCTTCTGTTCCGAACTTTTTATTGTATTCCGGAACCATAATCCAGTTTTCTTTGTCGAAGGAAAATTCCATACCGTTTTTAATTCCTACAGTCATGGTGTTGGAATTTACGGAAACCACCGGAGCAGACATCAGCTTGGAAACGGAAATCTTTGCTGTGGAGCTGGCTCTGTCGTCCTGATTTGCCACAATCCGGAATTCCAGACCGATTCCGCGGATATTCATTTCCTTTAAATCCAAATCTTTATATTCTCTCCAGACACCATCATCGCCTTTGCGCCACTGGATGTTTTCTACATCAAAGTAAGACATGTCACGGCC
>JAZQJL010000325.1:0-9969 GCA_045541595.1 Lachnospiraceae bacterium
CCTCCGTCAAGCCTTGCTTAGGCTCTTTCTTTTACAATAACATCTACCAAACCATACTCTAATGCCTGCTCTGCAGTCATATAATTATCACGTTCCGTATCTGCTTCGATTACTTCTACCGGCTTTCCTGTGTTTGCCGCAAGAATCTCATTTAATTTCTTTCTTGTTCTTAAAATGTTTTCTGCTGCAATGCGGATTTCAGTTGCCTGACCACGGGCTCCGCCCAGCGGCTGATGAATCATAACCTCAGAGTTAGGAAGAATCATTCTCTTACCCTTGGTACCGCCTGCTAACAGGAATGCACCCATGCTGGCTGCCATACCGATACAGATTGTGGAAACGTCACACTTAATGAACTGCATTGTGTCATAAATAGCCATGCCGGCAGTTACGGAACCGCCCGGGCTGTTGATATAAAGGTGAATGTCCTTCTTTGGATCTTCTGCCTCTAAGAACAGTAACTGTGCCACCACAAGACTTGCGGTAGTGTCATTTACTTCGTCCCCGAGGAAAATAATTCTGTCTTTTAATAATCTGGAGTAAATATCATAGGAACGCTCGCCTTTGCTGGTCTGCTCCACAACGTAAGGTACAAAACTCATGTCAATCCTCTCCAATCTTCATATAACGCAAAATGCCCGCCCGCTGATGCGGGCAGGTTTTATTTGCAATTCTTATTACAATTACTTTTCAACTGCTACAGATACTACAAGGTCAAGAGCCTTCTGAACTGCAACGTCTTCTGCCATAGCCTTCTTTTCATCTTCGCCGACAAGTTCCATTAACTTATCAACTTCCATCTGATACATTTCAGCCATGTTAGAAATTTCCTTATTTACTTCTTCTTCGGAAGCAGTAAGGCCTTCTGCCTTAACAACAGCCTCTAATACGAGTCTGCTCTGGATTCTCTTAAGAGCCTGTGGCTTTAAGTTTTCCATGAAGGTGTTGGCATTCATGCCTGTGAACTGGAAGTACTGCTCAATGGAAAGACCCTGTGCCTGAATTCTCTGAGCAAAATCCTCTGCCATCTGACCAACCGTGTTGGTAATCATTGGCTCAGGAATTTCCATCTTAGCGCCCTCGATAATCTTATCGATAACAGCTTCTTCCTTTACGGACTTCGCTTCTTTTTCCTTTCTTTCCAGAAGTGTAGCCTTTAAGTCATTCTTGTATTCGTCTAAGGTATCGAATTCGGAAACGTCCTGTGCGAAATCATCATCTAATTCAGGAAGTTCCTTTACCTTAATGCCGTTTACCTTAACCTTGAACATTGCAGGCTTTCCTGCCAGTTCTGCTGCATGGTACTCTGCCGGGAAAGTTACGTTTACTTCTACTTCATCACCGATGTTCTTGCCGATTAACTGGTCTTCGAAGGTGTCGATGAAGGAGTGGGAACCGATAGCTAAGTCATAGCCGCTGTCCTTACCGCCTGCAAACGGAACACCGTCACAGAAACCTTCGTAGTCAATGTTAGCAAGGTCGCCATCTGCGATTGCTCTGTCATCTACGGTAATCATTCTGGAGTTCTGCTCACGAACTCTGCTTAATTCTGCTTCTACTTCTGCGTCAGTTACTTCTACAGGAGCCTTTTCCACTTCTACTCCCTTGTACTGTCCAAGCTCTACCTCAGGCTTTACGGCAACTTCTGCAGTGAAGATGAAATCCTTACCCTTTTCAATCTGAACTACGTCGATTTCAGGTCTGGAAACGATGTCAAGACCGCTTTCCTTTGCAGCCTCTGCATATGCATCAGGAATCAGCTCGTTTGCAGCATCTTCATAGAAAACTGCAGCACCGTACATCTTTTCGATAACGCTTCTTGGTGCCTTACCCTTACGGAAGCCCTGTACATTGATTTTATTTTTGTTCTTCTGATAAGCCTTTTCACACGCTTTCTCAAATTCTTCTGCACTTACCTCAATTGTAAGCTTTGCCATGTTCTTTTCCAAATTTTCTACTTTACAGCTCATTTTAATCCTCCTAATTAAACCTTTGGCAGGCATTACTTTTTCGCACACCTACCCACAATAGCCTATAGTATAGCATATCCTTTTTCAAATTACCAGTACTTTTTTTCGAGCTTTGTTCTAAAGTTCTACTCTACCTTAAATTTTTGCAATACTTCCACGATGTCGTCCACCACTTTATTACACAGTTCCATGGTGCCGGCCTCCGCCATGACGCGGATTAACGGTTCCGTACCGCTCTCACGCAGAAGAATTCTTCCGTCGCCGGCAAGGGCAGCCTCTCCGGCTTTTACCGCAGCCTGTACTTCTGCATCTTCTCTTGCTTCTTTTTTATCCCGCACACGGACATTTTTCAGCACCTGCGGATAAATCTTCATGTCTTTTAACAGTTCGGAAAGTGGCAGCTTCTTTTCTAACATTACTTCCATAATCTTTAAGGAAGTGAGAATGCCGTCGCCGGTCATGGCATGCTTGCTGAAAATGATGTGACCGGAATTTTCTCCGCCCAGGGAATGACCATACTTCTGCATGTTTTCAAATACATATTTGTCACCCACGGCAGTCTGTTCATATGCAATGCCTGCCGCTTCTAAAGCCTTATATAATCCCATATTGGACATGACGGTGGTTACCACGGTATTGTTGTTTAACTCTCCCCGTTCCTTCATATACAGACCGCAGAGATACATAATGCGGTCGCCGTCTACCAGATTGCCTTTTTCATCCACCGCAAGACAGCGGTCGGCATCGCCGTCGTAGGCAAAGCCTACGGCAAGGCCGTTATCCACCACAAACTTTTGCAAGTGTTCAATGTGGGTGGAGCCGCAATTGGTATTGATATTAAAGCCGTCCGGTTCGCTGCTCATGACGTAGGTTTTTGCCCCCAAAGCATCGAACACTCCCTTGGCTACCGTAGTTGCGGAGCCATTGGCTAAATCCAGGCCCACCTTCATATCTTTAAAGGATCTGGTGGCGATAGAAATCAAATGACCGATGTAGCGGTGTCTGCCCATGGCATAATCCACCGTGCGACCGATGTTTTCTTTTTTAGCTAAAGGAAGTTCCGGAATTTCACCATCGATATAGGCCTCTACCTTTTCTTCCACGTCTGCTTCTACCTTATAACCATAACTATTAATAATTTTAATGCCATTATCATAAAAAGGATTATGACTGGCTGTAATCATGATGCCACAGTCAAAATCCTCACTTTTTACTACATAAGATACACTTGGAGTTGTGGTGACATGCAACAGATAAGCATCTGCACCACTGGCAGTCAGTCCTGCCACAAGAGCATATTCAAACATATAGCTGGAACGGCGGGTGTCCTTACCGATAACCACCTTTGCCTTATGATCCTGTCCGTAATACCAGCCAAGGTAGCGTCCTACTTTATATGCATGTTCTACCGTTAAATCCTCATTTGCTTCTCCGCGGAATCCATCCGTTCCGAAATACTTGCCCATCTTAATAACCTCTTTTTCTGTAAATTAACCGATTCTTACCCGACGGCCCACCATGGCCTGTGCACTTCTGACACAATTTCTGCCTTCCTGCTTTGCCTGATACAGCGCTTTATCCGCTCTGCCGTAAAGACCCTGCAGAGTCACATCTTCGGTTGCGCAACGCACATCCATACCGACGCTGACCGTAACAACCGCTCCGCCCGTGGTTCCTCTGCTGATATGCAGGCTCTCCACGTCTTCTCTGATTTGTTCTGCCAGATTGTATGCATCCTGTACGCTTCTGCCCTTCATGAATACTAAGAACTCTTCGCCGCCGATTCTTGCAGCAATGCCGTATCCGCGTACGGTTTCTTCAATGGTGTGTGCAATTTTGCGGATGCACACATCACCCTGCACATGACCGAAACGGTCGTTATATGATTTAAATAAATCAATGTCAATAACAAACGCTGCCACCATCTCCTGACGGTTGGAGCTTGTCTGCCATGCTTCCTCTACACGGCGCTCTAAGCCGCGGCGGTTCATAAGGCCTGTCATAGGGTCATGCTCAGACTCCTGCATTTCCCGGCGAAGCTTCTTTTCTTCTAGCAGGAAGTTCTTCTTTGTGTTATAAAAATCTCTGGAAAGAACAAAGGCAAACAGATGCACCCCTGCCAAAAACAGAAGCTGGCCCATCGGAAGTTCTGCGGCACCGCCTTTTACCATCAGTGCCAGATAGCATACCAGTTCACCCAAAGCCACGATAACATACCGGTCAAGAGGCATCAGTACCAGATAGGAAGTCAGAACAACCACGGTGTAATAAAACAGGATATTTTCCTGGGCGATATAGGCAAAAAACAGATGGAATGCCGTAAGATATATCCAGGTAACGGCATCATAATACTGTTTCATTTTATTTTTAACCACCTGACGCAGCAAATACGCAAAAGCTGCGGAACCTGCAGAGAAGAAAGCAACCGGAATCATATAGTCCTTTGCAAACTCTGCTTCTATCAGAGAAAGTATCAGAAGACCCGGAAATGCGGCAACGGAAATAAGCGCTGCAACAAGACAGCGTTTTACGTTTGCCAATCCAAAAATCATATTTATTTTTTCTCTGCGTTTTTTTCCCATAACTTTCTCCGTCGTAACATATTCATCATACATAAAAATCATACCACAATTTAACTTTTTATACAAGTAAAAAATGAAGAAATCCGCAGAAAATAATTATTCTACTTTTGTCGCATTCCACACATATTTTTCAAGTTATCCACATAAAATTGAGTGAAAACCACAAAATCAGAGGAAGTTATCAACATGTCTGCCATTTTCCCTTTCCTGCAGACCGTAAACGGGTACCTCTGGAACGGTCCTCTGCTCCTTTTTTTGCTGATTACCCACATTTATTTTTCAAAACAAACGGGTTTTGTACAAAAAAAGCTTCCTCTTGCCCTTCGTCTGTCCGTTAGCGGTGAAAAAAAAGAAGGCGGGTTCAGCGCCTTTGCCTCTCTTGCCACCACCTTAGCAGCAACTCTCGGAACCGGCAATATCATCGGACTTTCCACTGCCATTGCCGTCGGCGGTCCCGGTGCCGTGTTTTGGTGCTGGATTACCGGCGTTTTCGGCATGGCCACCTCGTACGCGGAGTGCTTTCTCAGTCTTAAATTCAGAGAAAAACGGACCGACGGAAGTTTTTTGGGCGGGCCTATGTATTTATTAAAAAATCAATTGCATGCTCCCCGGGCAGCCCATCTTTATGCCTTCCTTCTATTAGTTTCCGCTTTTTGCGTCGGTTGCTCCACCCAAAGTCGCGCCATCACGGAAACGTTGTATACCATATTTGGCCTGCCGGAATTTCCTACCGGACTTGTTCTGGCCATTATCATTACCGTAGTGCTATTGGGTGGCCTTGCAGGAATCGGTGCCATATGCAGTTTTCTTGTACCGGTCATGGGCGGCTTCTTCCTCCTTTCCTGTCTTATTCTGCTTGTTTCGCACATGGAATATTTGGACGATGCCCTGCGCCTTATCTTATCCTCCGCCTTTTCCTTTTCTTCCGTAACCGGCGGACTTCTTGGCAGTTCCTTCCTCCTTTCTGCCAGACAGGGCATTGCCAGGGGATTATTCACCAATGAAGCAGGCCTCGGTTCTGCTCCGGTTGCCGCCGCAAACAGCAGCGGTACACCGGAGGGGCAGGCCTTGGTACTGATGAGTGCCACCTTTTGGGATACCGTTGTCATGTGCGGCATTACCGGAGTGGTCATTGTCTGCACCGGGTTGGCCGTTCCCGGGTTGTTTGACGGATACAGTGCCGGCAATTATACTCTGGCTGCTTTTTCCCTGCTGCCCTTTGCCGGTGACAAGCTGCTTGGTATTGCCATTGTCATGTTTGCTTTTGCCACCTTACTGGGCTGGTGTTTTTTTGGTGAAAAGGCCGTGGAATTTCTGTTTGGTGCCGAGCAGATTACGTTCTACCGTTTTCTCTACTGCCTTATGGTGTTTTTCGGTTCTCAGATGACTATGACACTGATTTGGGAGCTCAGCGACTTTTTCAATGCCCTGATGTTTGTCACCAATGTAGTCAGTTTATTTTTGTTAAGAAAAGAAATGGAGAGGCCATTATGACCTCTCCCGTGTTTTATACTCTTTACTTATATTGAATCGATTCCGCAATTTTTTCTGCCGTTTCTTTATTTACCAGCAGAGTAATCAATTCCAGCGAAAAATCAAATGCTGTTCCAAGACCTTTAGAAGTAATAAACTGACCATCCGTCACAACTCCTTCCTTGGTTATAACAGCGCCCTTTAATTCCTCTTCATATCCCGGATAGCAGATGGCCTTTTTGCCCTCCAGCATGCCGTTCCAGCCATAGACGGACGGTGCTGCACAGATGGCTGCCAGATACTTCCCGGCATCCTTGTAGGCAAACAGCACCTTACGGAGCTGCTCGTGATTCTTTAAATGGGTTGTGCCCGGCATACCACCCGGCAATACAATCATGTCGCCGTCCATGTAATCGGATTCTCCGTATAACTCGTCTGCTTCCACACCGATTTTGTGAGAAGTCATTACCTGCTTCTTTTCCATAACGGAAACCGTTACTACATTTACTTTGGCGCGACGCAGTAAATCAATGACGGTGAGCGCCTCCACTTCCTCTGTTCCGTCTGCCATAAATACATATACCTTACTCATCTTGAACCCTCCCGGTTTTATCTAAAAACAGGGCGAAGCTTTACACTCCGCCCTTGACTATTTTACCACAACTAATCCAGTTCTTTCAAGCCCGTATACAGTTCATAATATCTGCCGCCCAGTTCCAACAATTCCTCATGGGTACCCCGCTCGATAATCTCACCCTGTTCCAGTACCATAATGGCATTGGCATTACGTACCGTGGACAGACGATGAGCAATGACAAAGGTGGTACGGTTTTTCATCAGACGGTCCATACCGTGCTCGATATGACGCTCCGTTCTGGTATCGACAGAGCTGGTCGCCTCGTCAAGAACCAGAATCGGTGCCTTGGAAATAGCCGCTCTCGCAATATTAAGAAGCTGTCGTTGGCCCTGGCTTAAGTTGGCACCGTCTCCCTCTAACATCGTGTCATAACCATGTTCCAGACGCATGATAAAGGAATGGGCGCTGGCCACCTTTGCAGCTGCTTCCACTTCCTCATCGGTGGCATCCAGACGGCCGTAGCGGATGTTTTCCCCCACGGTTCCGGTAAACAGATGGGTATCCTGCAAAACCATGGCAATATTCTTACGCAGAAAATCACGTTTGTAATTGCGGATATCCACACCGTCAATGGTGATTTCACCTTCCTGAATATCATAAAACCGGTTTAACAGGTTGGTAATGGTTGTTTTACCGGCACCTGTGGAGCCCACAAAAGCAATCTTTTGTCCCGGCTTTGCATACAGGGATATATTTTTCAAAATTGTCTTATCCGGATTGTAGCCGAAGGTTACGTTCTTTAACGCAACGTTTCCCGTAACCGCCACCGGTTCTGCAGCATCCGCCGCATCCGGCAGTTCCGGTTCCTGATCCATCATTGCAAAAACACGCTCTGCACCGGCAAGGGCAGAGAACACTGTATGCATCTGCATGGAAACTTCATTAATCGGTCTGGAAAACTGCTTGGCGTAGTTTACGAAAATCGTCAGACCGCCAATATCAAATTTTCTTAGTGCACACAGGATACCACCCACCAGTGCCGTGATGGAATAGCTCACCTGGCTTAGGTTACCCATGACCGGTCCCATCAGGCCGCCCACAAAAGAGGCTCTGATCTGCTTATTTTTCAGATCCTCATTTAACCGGTTGAACTCTGTAACCGTAGCCTCCTCATGGCAGAACACCTTGATTACTTTCTGGCCGGTAACCGCTTCCTCTACATAGCCGTTCACGGCACCGATTGCCGCCTGTTGCTCGGAATAAAAGCCCCGGCTGTGTTTTGCAATCATGGCACCGGCACTGGAAAGTAACGGCACAAGAATGATGGTTACCAATGTCAGAATCCAGTTGGTATAAAACATCAGGAATATTGTTCCCACCAACGTAATGATGGCAGAAATAATCTGAGGAATGGTGTTGTTTAACATTTCGCCCACAGCGTCCAAATCGTTGGTAAAGCGGCTCATCAGATCGCCGTGATTGTTTGTGTCAAAATAGCGGATCGGCAACTCCTGCATTTTGCCGAACAAATCATTACGCATATTGCGGATGGCCCGCTGGGAAATGGTTACCATAATGCGTGCCTGGGCATAGGAGCATACCACGCTAAACATGTATACCGCCGCCATGGTAAGAAGGCCCTGCAGCAGATTCGCCACACCCCGTTCAAACACTTCCTCTGCCAGTGCCGGCGTAGCTGCCGACAAGTAGCTGGCCGCATTGGTTCCCAGATTGTTAATAATCGGTCGAAGCAGGTAGGAACCTGCAAGACTGCAGGCAGTGTTGGTTAACACACAAATCATTACAACAATCAGCATCGGCACATCGTTACGGATATAGCTGAAAATTCTGCTCATGGCCGCTTTGGTGTTCTTCGGCTTTCCGCCCGGTTTTCCTTTTGGAGGCATTGCATTTATTTTTGTCTTCTTCTCAGCCATTACGCGTTGCCCTCCTTTTCTTCCTGGGAGATGCAGATTTCCCGATACGCTTCACAGGTCTTATACAAGGACTCATGAGTACCTTCGCCCACAATTTGTCCTTCATCAATTACCAGGATACGGTCCGCATCCTTTACGGAAGAGATTCTCTGAGCAATGATAATCTTTGTCGTATCCTTCAGTTCGCCCTCAAAGGCCTCGCGGATTCTGCGCTCGGTGGCAGTATCCACCGCGCTGGTACTGTCGTCCAGAATCAGGATTTTCGGCTTTTTAAGAAGCGCTCTTGCAATACACAAACGCTGCTTCTGACCACCGGAAACGTTCACGCCGCCCTGGCCAAGCTCTGTTTCATATCCATCGGTGAAGGAAGTAACAAAATTGTGTGCCTGGGCGCTTTCAGCCGCTGCCTGCACCTGTTCCAACGTAGCCTCCTCATCTCCCCATTTTAAATTATCCATAATCGTTCCGGAGAACAGGACATTCTTCTGAAGCACCATGCCCACGCCCTCACGGAGATGTTTCAAGGAATAATCCTTTACGTTTATGCCGTCCACCAGCACTTCACCGGCGTCGCAGTCATACAGACGCGGAATCAGCTGCACCATACTGGTTTTACCGGAGCCGGTACCGCCGATAATGCCCACAATCTCGCCCGGATTTGCAGTAAAATTAATGTGATCCAGCACATAATTTTCATTGTCTTTATAGTATTTGAAGCATACGTCCTTAAATTCTATTCTGCCTTCGGTTACCACAGCATCCTTCCGGGCTGCATCCTCATCGGACAAGTCCACCTTAGTATTTAAAATCTCGCTGATACGCTTTGCGGAAGCAATGGCACGGGAGCTGTTTAAAATAACCATGGCAGTCATCATTAAGGAGATTAAAATCTGTACAATGTATGTGGTGAATGCGGTCAAATCACCCACTTCCATATCACCCACAATAATCTGGCGTCCGGCAAACCAAACTACCGCCAAAGTGGTAATATTCATTGCCAGGGTCATAATCGGCATGGTCATAATTACCGTCTTAAAGGCATCAATACTGCCGGCTCTTAAGGATTCATTGGCATCGGCAAACTTCTCCATTTCCTCTTTTTCCCGCACAAAGGATTTTACCACGCGGATGTTAGTTAAGTTTTCCTGTACGCTGGTATTTAAGCGGTCCAGCTTCTTTTGCATGGCATTAAATTTCGGAAACGCCTTTCTCATCACTAGAACCAGAGCAATCACCAGCACCGGAATTACCACTGCGATAACCGTTGCCAGGCTTGGATTCATACGAATTGCCATAATCAGGGCACCGATTAACATACCCGGTGCACGGAAGGCCATTTTAAGTCCCATGTTAATAATATTCTGCAGCTGAGTAATATCATTGGTCATACGGGTTACCAGGGAACCGGTACTGAACTTATCAATGTTGGC
>JAZQJL010000326.1:0-3936 GCA_045541595.1 Lachnospiraceae bacterium
GGCCAGGGCCGCCTTAAAGGACTCACCGCCGGAAAGAGATTTGACACTTCTTGCCTTTCCGGTAAAGTAATCCATAATTTCTAAGTCAAGGCCGGTGACGCTTCTGCGGTTTTCCGCCTCGGTGCGGCGCTTTAGGGCATAACGTCCGCCGCTCATTTTCTTAAGACGCAAATTCGCCTCATAAATGACCTGTTCAAAATAAAATGCCTGCACATACTGTTCAAACGGCAACCGGTCTTTACCGGAAAGTTCACCGTTTGCCACGTTGCTGAGGGCGGAAATATTACTGTATTCCTTCTGCATGTTTGCCCGCACCGTCAGCTGGGTTTCCACATTTTTTATCACTTTTTCATTGGTTTCCCTACGGGTGCTTAAGCGGGTAATCCGGTTGCTCAAGTCCTCTTTTTCCACAGTAAGCTGTTCCATCCGCTCCGAAAAGTCTTCGCTGATTTCCGGTGCCACACGGCTTAAATCCTGCTCCAAAAGCATATGACGCTCCTTAAACCGGATGACTGCACTTTCATTTGCCAGAGTTTCTTCCTCCAGCTTTTGTAGCTCCTCCTCAGGAAGCATGTTTTTTTCAAATTCTGCCTCGTTATCAAAACCGGCCATGCGGAGTGCTTTTTCATAATCCTCCAGTGCCAGCTGCTCTTTTTGTAAACGAAGCAGCTTCTGCCCGGTCAGCTGCTCTAACACTGCCGTCTCACTCTGCTTTTTATTGTTCCATTCCTGATAGTCGGCTTCTGCCTTAGTAATGTCCTCTTTTTTCTGCTCATGCTCTGCCTCTGCCGCCGCCAGGGCTTTGGCAGCATCCTGTACCTGCTCGAACATAGCGTCCAGAAGAATTCTCTTTACGGATTGGGTAATAGCCTCCTGTTCGTTGCGGATACGACGGATTTTTTCCTGCAAATTCTCCAGGCCGGCTCTGTCCTTTTGCAGTTCCTGCTCCAAACGTCCGGCTTCCTCTCGGGCCTGCATTCCTTCTTCCTGTTCTTTTACCAGAACATCCAGCTGCTTTTCCACCTCGGTAAGTTTATTCCGTACCAGCTCTTTGCGCTCAGTGCGTTCTGTAATCAGCTGCTGTACCGCGTTGTCATCTCGGATGCCCATCTGCTGAAGCAGTAAATCCATGGTTCCCTTTTCCGATGCCGCCTCTTTTCCAAGGGCTTCTATCTGTTCACTGAGAGTCTGATAGTCCTGCCGGCACTTTCCAAGCTCTTCCCTGGTTACAGCGCCTTCTGCCGGCTTTGCAGGTTCCGGATGCTCCACGGAACCGCACACAGGGCACGGACTGCCGATTTCCAAATCCATGGCTAACATGCCCGCCTGCTCGCAGGTATAGGCTGTTTCCATTTGCTGCAGTCTGGCATTCTGCTGTTGCTTTTTCTCAAACAGTTCCGAAATTTCTGCCGTCAGTCTCTCGTAATTTTCTCTGATTATTTCATAGCTTTCGAACCGCTTTGCCTGATTTTCCAGCTCCGCCAGTTCTGATTTTAATTCTCTTTCTTCTGCCTCCAAGGCCCTGCCGCTGTGGTAAATCTCCGTCAGTCTGTCCTGCTTTGCACGACATTCCTTAAACCGGTTTTCTTTTTCCCCGCACAGTGCCTTTTGCTTGTTTTCCTGCTCCGTAAGCTCTTCTGCTGCCTGCTCCGCCCGGTTAAACTCTTCCTCCAGTTCTGCCTTATGATTCAACAGTTTTACTTCGTTACGAAGCTGCTCCATTTTTAGCAGCAGCTGCTCCATGTTCCGCTTATCGGCCTGGGCCTTTTGGTAGGACACCATTACGGAATCCTCCTTTGCGAAAAGCTCTGCCACCTGCTTTTCCTTTTCTGCGATGGAAGCTAGCAACTGTCCGCTTTCTTCCTTGGCCGCAAGGTAAGCTTCCTTTTGCGGACGCACGGCAGTAACCGCCCGTTTTACCAGTGCCAGACGCTGCTTGTCGATTTTATTTTTCTGTTCCAATAGCAGCATGTCCGGAAGCTGCTCCGAAAGAAGCTCAAACTCCTTCTTTTTTTCCAGCCACTCTGCCGCCTTGGATTCTTTTACTTTTAACTCTGTCAGTTTCTGCTCCATGATGCCAAGTTGTTCCCGAAGAGCCGCCAGTTCTTTTGCGTCCGCTGCCACCAGCGTCTGCAATATGTTCTGAAACTCTGCGGTTGCATGAATATCCTTGCTTGCAAAAAACGCATCTATCTGCTCTTTATATTCGCTGTCGGCAGAATTGTCGATGCCGCAGTAATACTGGACAATGGAGGTATCCAGCTCCTCACAGAAGCGCTTTACCCTAAGCATCTGTTCCTTTAATTCCTTGCCGATTCTGCTTAAATTCCCGGTATGGAACACCTTGCGGAAAATTTCGCCCCGCTCTTTGCTCTCTACGGTAAGAAGACGCAGAAATTCCCCTTGGGCAATCATGGAAATCTGCTTAAACTGCTTCCAGTCCACGCAAAGAATCTCTTCCACCTTGTCGGTCACCATCTGGTAGCCTACGATTTTCATGCCGTTTGGCATGGTGAGAACCGCCTCTGCCTTGCTGTCGGTGTAGCCCTCGCCCCGCTGCTTTGGGCGGCGGTAGGCCGGACTTCTCTCGATTTTATAGGTACTTCCCCCATGGGTAAACTCTAAAATTACATAGGTTTTTACATCTTCTCCTGCAAAGTCGGAACGGAAGGAATCGGCCGGACGGTTTTCACCGCTGGCATTTCCAAACAAGGCAAAAGAAATCGCGTCAAAGATTGTGGTTTTTCCTGCTCCGGTGGCTCCGTGCACCAGAAACACACCCTCTGAAACAATACGTTCCAGCGGCAAAATTACTTGTCCCGCAAAGGGACCGAATGCACAAAGCTCCAAATAGGTCGGTTTCATACTTAGTCTTCCTTTTTCTCAATGATGTCTGTCATAATCTGTTCCTGCATTGGGGAGAGCACGCCTCCCGTCTGCTGCTCATAAAAATCACGGAATAATTCCATGGTTGTTTTTTCTTTTAACGCCTCTCCGGCCAGTGCCACGGCACCCTCTGCCCGGGTTCTTTGATTGTCAAAGTCAAGGCTCATCACATTTGGATACACTGCCCGCAGCTTGCCGAATACATCGTAAATTTCTTCCTCATCCATTAAGGTGATGTACATGTAATCCTCCGGATCACTTTCTGCCAGAACGTCTGCGCTTGTGAGCTGTTCTAAGGTGCCTTTGATTTCCCGCATGTCATGAACCGGTATAAAGGGCAGTTTTTCGATGGTGATATCTGCCTCTCCGTCTGCGTTTTTTGCTCCCAGGGTGATTAAGGTTGCCGACTTTTCCTGCCTTGCCTCAGAGAAGGAATACTTTACAGGAGAACCGGCATAGCGCACCGTATCCCGGCCCACATGCTGGGCTCCGTGCAGATGCCCCAGGGCCACATAGTCAAAGTCCTCGAACACACGGTAGTCTACCATATCCACACCGCCTACGGACCGGGTTTCGGAATCCGCCCGCTCCGGTTCTGCGCCCGGACCGCCTACAAACTGGTGGGCAAGAAGCACATTGCGATTGTTTTTATTCAAGTTTAACCGGCCAAGTACCAGCCGGATTGCCTCGGTATAATCCGCCGGCTTTTCTTCTCCCTCTGCCACCTCTATCTGCTGCGGTTTTAAGAAAGGAAGCAGGTAAATATCCACCTCGCCAAACTCATCCTGCAACGTCTTTTTTAAGATATCTTCTTCGTAGGTGCCGGACAGATAAATTTCTGCATTTTCAAACAAATGTCTGCCAAAGGCCAGCCGCTCTGCCGAGTCGTGATTTCCGCTGATGATAAACGCCGGAATCTGCTTTGCCTTTAACGCCGTAAGGAAGGTATCAAACAGTTTGACTCCTTCAATGGTAGGAATAGTTTTATCATACACATCCCCTGCAATAAGCACAGCATCCACCTTATGTTCCTTTGCCATCTGGAATGCC
>JAZQJL010000327.1:0-5583 GCA_045541595.1 Lachnospiraceae bacterium
AAAATCGATGTCGTTTAATACCAGTAAAAAACGGTATAATTTCTTTTTAAAGCGTCTTTTATATTTTTTTGTTATTGTACCGATGCTCATCGGGTACCTCCTTTGTAAAAATCAATAAATTTGCTGACTGAAGCAGATTGCAGGGTAGTTTTGTTATAGGCAAAACCCACCTTGCGTTTTTTTATTTTGGACGGCAGCGGAAGCTCGATTAACGTGCGGTTATTAAGCTCATCCTGCACAAAATCTTTAATGACGCAGCCGATACCGAGACCGATTTTTGAAAAGTCAATTAAAAGCTCCATGGTGCCAAACTCTAAGATTTGACCGGTTTCTATCTGATGATTGGAAATATAATCTTCGATATGCAGACGGGAAATGTGATTCTCGTCCAAAAGCATCAGGGTTCCGTTACGGAAAAAAGAGAGTGCGGAATCGGATGCCTTTTTTTCTGGGGAACGGCGGTTTTTTCTGGCCGAAGAGTTAAGGAGTGCGGCCTCTTCCCGCTCCCGAAGTTTTAAGTTTTTTATGTAGGATTCCGTAGCAACAAAAATGTCTTCAATTTCTGTTACGGGAAGGAATTCCAAAGAGTGAAGGCTGCCCGGTTCACTGATGAGTGCAATGTCGATTTTGCCGTCTTCTAAAAGTTTCATAAGTTCAACGGTGGAGTGACACCGGATATTGATTTGAATATGCGGATGCTCCTGGATAAACCTTTGAAGTTGCGGCATGAGAATGTGCTTGCACAGGGTAGTGCTGACACCGAGACGAAGGATGCCGGCGCCCAGATTGTTAATGCGGCGCAGGTTTTCTTCTCCCTGGCGGAGAGCGTCAAAGGCGCTTTTGGTGTGTTCGTATAAAAGCTTACCTTCTTCTGTAAGATGGACACCACGGGAACCACGGATAAAAAGTTTAACCGAAAGATTTTGTTCCAGTTTGCTGACTGCACGACTAATGGCCGGTTGGCTGATATATAGGTTTTTTGCTGCTTTGGATAAATTGCCTGCTTCGGCTACCGCATTGAAAATGTGATAGGAAGATAAGGTGGATTCTGTTTCCATGGTGGCTCCTTAGATATAACTATTAGTTATGATACATAAAAGTATTATGCAAAATAATTATACCAAAACAGGTAATATATTGCAAGGGGGAAAATAGAAAAAAAACAGAAAAAGAATGCGAAATTTCTTGTATTTACGGGAAAAATGTTGTACTATAGTACTATAATAAATTTTTAGAATACATATGGGAGGTTTTTATCATGGGAAAGTTTGTTGTAAAAAAGACTAACACAGGTGTTAAGTTCAATTTAAAGGCAGGCAATGGCCAGGTTATTGCTACTTCTGAGGTTTATACAACTTTAGCAGCATGCAAGAACGGTATTGCAAGCGTACAGAAGAACGCTCCTGTAGCAAATGTGGAAGATCAGACAGAGGCAGGCTATGCTGTAGCAAAGAATCCTAAGTTTGAAGTTTACAAGGATAAGGCCGGCGAGTTCAGATTCCGTTTAAAGGCTACCAACGGCCAGGTTATTGCTGTAAGTGAAGGCTATACTTCCATGGCAAGCTGTGAAAACGGCATTGAATCCGTAAAGAAGAATGCAGCAGATGCTGAAATCGTAGAAGAAGACTAATTTCATCAAAGCTTAAGAAATTAAAAGAGGGTGTCCCAAAGTCATGAGATAATGACTTGAGGGACACCCTCTTTTTCGTTTATACGTTCTTTATTAGCTATAAAATTTTGTTATACCATCCAGCTTGGAATGCATATTGACAAGGAGGGCATCCGCAATGGTAAGGGCAGTCATGGCTTCTACCACGACAACGGCTCTCGGAACAATGATTGGGTCATGACGACCTTTAATTTCCACGGAAATTGCATCGCCGTTTTTATTTACGGTAGACTGCTCAGTGAAAATAGAAGGTGTCGGTTTGATGGCAGTACGAAAAACAATGTCACTGCCATCGCTGATTCCGCCGAGAATTCCGCCGGCGTGATTGGTAGCTTTTCGGATATCGCCGTTTACCGGCACAAACGCATCATTGTTTTCGGAACCCCTGCTTTCTGCGACAGCAAAACCTGCTCCCAGTTCAAATCCCTTTACGGATCCGATGGACAGCATGGCTTTTGCAAGGAGTGCATCCAGCTTATCAAACACCGGCTCGCCAATCCCTGTCGGCATACCGGAAATAATGCATTCGATGATGCCGCCCATGGAGTCCTTGTGTTCCATGGCGTCTGCCAGAGCATCTTCCGCTAAAAGGGATGCGTCGGCATCCGGCATATACAGCGGGCTGGAGAACTTATCCGCACGAAGCTTGGTCAGACTTTCTTTGGAAATCCTGTCAAACAGAACGGTTTCTGTTTCTCTGTTATCTTCACTCAGGTTCGAAATATAATCATTTTTTTGACAAGTAATTGGGCCAATGGATTTTGTGTAAGCACAAATCTCAATTCCCAATGTTTTTAAAAATTCAATGGCAATGGCACCGGCAGCTACGCGTCCCAAAGTTTCACGACCGGAGGAACGCCCGCCACCCCGGTAGTCTCTGAATCCGTACTTTTCATCAAAGGTAAAGTCGGCATGTCCCGGACGGTAGTAGGAAGCAATTTCGGAATAGTCCTGAGACCGCTGGGTTTCATTTTCTGCCAGCAAAAGGAGGGGAGTTCCGGTGGTTTTACCTTCAAATGTTCCGGAAAGAATACGGATTTTATCCTGTTCTTTTCGCGGAGTGGAATATTTGGTCTGCCCCGGTTTCCGTAAATCTAAATATTGCTGGATGACTTCCTCCGTGATGGGAAGACCTGCAGGACAGCCGTCTAAGACAGCACCTAAGCCGATGCCGTGAGATTCGCCGAACGTGGTTACTTTTAATATTGTGCCAAAGGATGATCCTGCCATAATCTGTTACCTCGATTCCCGATGTCTGTGCACTTTGACACGACAACGTGATAATGTGTTTGTTTCAGTATAGCGAATTATTTTCTATTATGCAAGTAGAAATATGGAATTAAATCCTATAACGTGAAAAAGGGGCACCACATAGGTGGCACCCCTCAGGTTTTGCCTGAAATCTGATTAACAGCAAGGATTGCAGGAATTGCAGCCGCAGCTGTTGTTATTTGTTGTTACGTAGCCGCTGTTATTGCCGCATCCGCAGAAGAGCAGTAAAAGGATAATCCAGAGACAGCCGCAGTCGTTGCCGTTGCCGCCGAAGAAACCGTTGTTGCCACAGCCACAACCGCAACCATCGTTGTTATTACCGCAGAATAATAAGAAAAGAATAATGATCCAGCAGCTGTTGCCGCCATAGTTAGAAAAGCATCCCATAATGGAACCCTCCGAAATGTTATTTACAATCCTAATGTATGTGGCAGAGGTTGTCTGGTTTACACTTTATTCAAGAAATTTTTCTATGGTAATGTCTTTTTGCAAGGACAAATCCAAAAACAGGTTGCCAATCTGCACCAAAGGTTTTGTTAAGTCGATTTTATTAAGCATGATGATGGTGCCAATCTGGCCGTTTGTTAATAAGACTTCATGCTGGATATAGTTTTGGGAAACACGATCAATGAAAGACATAAGAAACTTGGAATCATATTTCTTATAATCGGTTTCCTGAAGGATTTTCAGTGCTTCAAAGGGAGTGAGGGCAGGATGTCCGGCCTCCTCCGTGATGAGAGTGACGTAACTGTCCGCAATTGCCAGAACTCTGGTAATCTGATTGATGTTGACAAAGGACACTCCTAAAGGAAAGCCGCTTTCGTCAAATCGCTCATGGTGAGTCAGGACTGCCTGCTTAATGCGGTGATCGATGTTTTTGCTTTGCAACAGCTGGTAACCGATGGTTGGATGCTGTTCGTGACATACTTTGTCTAAACCGTCATGCAGTGTGAAAGGATTGGAGTCACTTTCCGGATATTTCATATGACCGATATCATGCAACAGGCCGGAAAGGGAAACCAGTTCCACCTCTTCAGAGTCGAGACCGACCCATCGGGCCAGCAACTGTGCATACAGGGATACGTTGATGGAGTGGGAATACAGGGTTTCCGAGTCCCGCTGCATGGCGTGTAACATATCAAACAGACTGAGTTCTCCTTCTGCTTTGCTGATAACGGAATTCAGCAGTTGGAGCAGTGCAGGAATGTCGACTTCTTTGTCTTTCATGACAATGTCTTTTAAGTTTTGTGACAAGGTCTCTTCCGCAACTTTGTATGTTTGGGTAAATTCTTTTAATTTCTGTGGGTTAATGCTTCTTCTTCGCTGGGTTATATCGGTAATGGGAGCAACTTTAGGCTCTGCAATGTAATCCACAATAACATCATCAATAAAGTGTTTGGTCAGAAGTTCAAAAACTTCTTTGGTAACCTCCGTATCCTCCGGAACGAGAATGACACCGGAGCGGTTATAGACGTCGGACTTGATAATCATACCCTTTTTCAGATGATGGGTTTTCATTCGAATTAGTGCCATAGTACAAATTTCCTATCTTATGTTTTATGAACATTATACGTGATGTTTTTCAAAAAGAAAAGGCTTTTTTGGAAAGATTTAAAGGTTATAGGTCAAAAACAGGGTTCTTGTCTGCTAATTCATTTAATTGTCTGACATTCTTTGACACAAGATATTGTGCTGTAAAGAAAAAAAGAGGAATAGGGTAAACTATATATTGATATTGGCCGATAAATCATGTATACTGTTGTCGTGGGAATTTACCCACCGGAAAAGGAGGAAAATAAGGGAATGAATGTAGTAAAACGTGACGGACGTACCGTAGATTATGATCGTAATAAGATTTTCAGCGCAATTGCAAAGGCAAATGCGACAGTAAATAAAGAGGAACGGGTGGAGGAATCCAAAATCAATCAGATTATTCTTGCTATTGAAGCTTTGAAGAAGCCGACCATGCAGGTGGAGGAAATTCAGGACTTTGTAGAAATGAAGCTGATGGAAGACGGTAAGTTTTCCCTTGCCAAAAACTATATTATTTACCGTTACACAAGAGAACTGGTAAGAAAGTCCAACACCACGGATGAATCCATTTTAAGCTTAATCCGGGCTAACAATAAGGACGTTATGGAAGAAAATTCAAATAAAAATGCGATTATTGCGTCTACCCAGCGGGATCTGATTGCGGGTGAGGTTTCCAAGGACTTAACCAGAAGAATCCTGCTTCCGGAGAAAATCTCCAAGGCGCACGATCAGGGTATTTTACATTTCCATGATGCGGATTATTTCCTGCAGCCTATTTTTAACTGCTGCTTAATTAATATCGGTGATATGTTAGATAACGGCACTGTGATGAACGGCAAACTGATTGAAAGTCCGAAGAGCTTCCAGGTGGCCTGCACCATCGTAACCCAGATTATTGCTGCGGTAGCCAGCTCTCAGTATGGCGGCCAGTCGGTGGATGTGCGTCATTTAGGAAAATACCTGCGCTACAGCAGAGAAAAATACGAAAAGAGATACCGGGAAAAGTTTGCCGGAGAGGCAAGTGAAGAAGTTATCAAAGCTTTCGTGGATGACCGTCTGTTAGACGAACTCCGTTCCGGCGTACAGAAGTCGGAGGCCAAGCGGTCTAG
>JAZQJL010000328.1:0-25259 GCA_045541595.1 Lachnospiraceae bacterium
AGTATAATTATAATAACTATACACATTTACATGAAGCAGTACGAATGGAGGAAACCATGTTTAAAACAATATTAACGAACTTTCGCCTGGAAAAGATTTTTTGGATTATTAAAACCAATCTGAAGTATATGATTTTATCGGCACTGGTGTTTGCGCTGCTGGCCGGTGGCTTTGGCTACACCAGGCAGTCCTCTACCTATGTGGCCCAGATTTCGTTTTATGTATACAGTAATCCGGACTATATCACCGATACCGGAGTTAATTTAAGCACTTCGGAGGTTTCCCAGGCAAGATCCCTGCTTGCCAGCTATATGCAGATTTTAAAGAGTAACCGATTTTTAAACATGGTACTGGAAAGCCTTGGTATGGATGAACTGGGTTATACGGCAAAGTATTTAAAGAGCAGAATCGGTGCGGCAGCAGTAAATAATACGACGGTGTTTGTTGTAAGCGTTTATGATGACAATCCCGTACTTGCCATGAATGTTGCTAACGCCATTGGTGAACTGGCACCGGCAGAAATCATCCGTATTGTAAAATCCGGTGGTATTGAAATCCTGGACGCGGCAGAACTGCCAACTGTGCCGTATGCGTCTACCAGCGTTCTCATGTATGCCGTTATAGGTGCGGCATTGGGTGCTTTTTTGGTGGCAGCAATTGCATTGCTTCGCGGATTACTGAATACTACCATTCGACGTAAATATGAGATTGAGGATATGTTTACTATTCCGATTATCGGTACCATTCCATCCATGCTTCCTAAAAAACGAAAGCAGAAAGTGGAATTACGCTTAAATGCAGACAGTCCATTCGTCATGAAGGAAGCATATACGGATTTGCGAACCAATCTGATGTTTACTTCCAGAGGAGAAAAATGTCCGGTTTACGGTATCTCCAGTGCTGACAGTAACGAAGGCAAGAGCTTTAACAGCATCAATATTGCCCTCTCTTTTGCACAAACCGGTCGTCGTGTCCTGCTGATTGATGGTGATATGCGTAAGAGTGAACTGGCAAAGTATTTGGAAATAGAACCAAGAAAAACCGGTCTCAGTGACTATCTGGCCGGCCTTACCGATAAACCGGAACTAATTAACGTGGAAGAAAACTTTGATGTGATTTTACGGGGAAGTGTGCCTCCAAATCCTGCGGAATTGTTAATCAGCAAAAATATGGAGAAGTTCTTAGATGATATGAAGCAAATCTATGATGTTATTATTGTAGACCTTCCGCCGGTAGGTATTGTGACGGATGCGGTCGTGCTGGCTCCTCTGGTTACCGCTTACATACTGGTGGTACGTGAAATGGTATCAAAGTTTGACAGAGAAGAAATGATTGTCAGAAAATTAGAAGCGGTGGATGCTAATATTTGCGGATTTATTTATAACGGAATTTCCATGAAATCTCCGGACTATGGATATAAAGATTATGGATATGGAAAAGGTTACAGTAATTGATTTTCACGCACATATTTTGCCGGAGTTGGATCACGGGTGTGATTCTGCGGAAACTGCGAAAGAGCAACTGACTTTGGCAGCAAAGGCAGGAGTGGATACGGTAGTTGCGACATCACATTTTTATCCCCACGTGGATACGGTAAACAGCTTTCTGAGAGCAAGGGAAGATGCTTATAAAAATTTGAAAGGAAATCTTTCAAAGGAAGATGTTTATCCTCAAGTCCTGCTGGGAGCAGAAGTTTTGGCCTGTCCTAAAATAGAACAAATGGAAGGCTTGGAACAGCTTTGTATACAGGGGACAAATGTGCTATTGCTGGAGATGCCCCTTACGGGGCAGTGGGAGAAGTCTTTACCCGAAACGGTGTGTAAGCTTGCAAAACGGTTTCAGATAGTGCTTGCCCATGCAGACCGGTATTCTTTTCGACAGGTGCAACCGTTGGTGGAGGCAGGCTGCAAAATCCAGTTAAATGCGGAGGCTCTGTGTAAGTGGAGCAAAAAAAGCTTATGCAAGCAGTACTTACAGACAGATGCTGTAGCAGCGCTGGGAAGCGATATCCACGGAACAAAAACAGGCTACCGTAAGTTTACGAAAGCGCAAAAAGTTCTTGGAAGCCGGGCTGTGCAAATCATGAAAAAAACAAAGGAACTCTGCAGAAAGGCGGAAGCGGAACAATGAAAAAAGTAAGTGTAATTGTGCCGGTGTATAATACTAAAAAATATTTGGAACGTTGTATGGATGCTCTGGTAAACCAGACACTGGAAGAAATAGAAATTGTAGCGGTAAATGACGGTTCCACCGACGATTCCCTGCAGATGTTAAAAGAGTATGAAGAAAAATACCCGGACAAGGTACGGGTGTTAAGCAAAGAAAACGGCGGACAGGCAACGGCAAGAAATTTAGGAATCCGGGAATGCACCGGAGAATATATCGGCTTTGCAGATTCCGATGACTGTATCGACCGTACCATGTTTGAAAAAATGTACCGACTTGCCAAAGAAAAGGATTGTGATCTGGTAGAGTGCCACTATCACTACATCCAGGAGTCGGAAGAGGGAAACAAGGAGCTGAAAACCCGGGGCAATATCCGGGAATACAGCAGCAGAAAAGATATGTTTATTGATCCGCAGGTATCTCCGTGGAACAAACTCTATCGCCGTGAGGTACTTATAGATTCCGGCGTAGATTTTCCGGAGGGTCTGATTTATGAGGATACGGCATTTTATATCAAGTCTATTCCTTTCGTGAAGAAGTCGGCGTATCTGCCGGAGCATCTGGTGTACTATTTCCTGCGGGGAAATTCTACCATGAATGCCAACAAGAGCCGACGTGTCGGCAACATCTTTGATGTACTGCAGGACATTCTTGATTTTTATAAGACAAAAGGTTTTTATGAGGAATACCGCCAGGAACTGGAGTATTTTTGTACAAAAATTGTTTTGTGCAGTTCGTTAAGCAGAATCGGCAGAGTAGAAGATAAGGCAATCCAGACGGAACTGCTGGATAAGAGCTTTACTTTCTTGAAAGACAATTTTCCTGACTATAAAAATAACAAATATTTTACAGGAAAAATCGGCTTCTACATCAAATTTGTGCGCCGGTGGAACAGCAGACCAATAGCAAAAGTACTTGGCAAAGTGATGAAAGGATAGACGTATGAAAATATCTGTGGCAATGGCAACCTACAATGGTGCAGACTACATAGAAGAACAATTAGAATCCATTCGGATTCAGACCAGACCGGTGGATGAAGTCATTATTTGTGATGACCAGTCAAAGGATGCCACCGTGGCAGTGGTGCAGGAGTATATTAAAAAACATGCGCTGGAAGAATCCTGGAAAATTACGTTAAATCCTAAAAATCTGGGATATGCTTCTAACTTTATGGGAGCAGTGGAAAAGACAAGCGGTGATTTGGTCATGTTCTGCGATCAGGACGATATTTGGCTTCCGGACCGTGTCAAAGAAATGGAACAGCTGATGAAAGAGCATCCGGACATGATGCTTCTCGGTTCGGAATTTGAACCGTTTGTCAGCTCGGAGCATGCGGCAAGTGTTCCGGAATGGGAATTAAAGCAGCATAAAAATGATAAGTCCCTAGAAAAGAAAACGTTTAACCCGGAGAATATATTTATCGGATGTCAGGGCTGTACCATGTGTATGCGCCGTGAGTTCCTGGACAAGACCTTTTCTTACTGGTATGCAGGCTGGGCGCATGACGAATATGCCTGGAAGCTTGCATTGTGCATGGACGGTCTTTATATGTACCATGCCTATACTTTAAGAAGAAGATTACATGATGCCAATGTGTCTCTGAACAAGATGCGAAATCTCCCAAAGCGTGTGGTATTTTTAAGAGCCTTGGAAGAAAGTCATAAGAAGACATTGCAATTTGCTGAAGATACCGGCATGACAGAAAAGCAGAAAAAATTGTTACAAAGAAACATTAAGGCAACAAAACTCCGTATTGAACTGTTGGAAAATAAAAAATATTTCAATACGGTAAAACTGGCATTAGCCTACCGGGATTGCTATCATAAGAAGCGCTCCATTCCGGTGGAATTGTATATGGCATTAAAAGAAAAATAAGATGCGACGAGGGTAAGATGGAAGGAAATACTGCGGTAGAAAGTAAATATGTGAAACCGGCCAGAGAAATCAAAATATTTCAGTGGATTGCTGTCTTATTTTTGTTTACTTTGTTTGTCCTGCCACAGTATTTTGGCATTCCGTTTCCTCTGTTTGATTTAACCATGTTACGAATCATGATTATTGTGGTAACTCTCATGATTCTTGCAGATGAAAAACGTAAAAAGGAATTTGTGGATATCATAGTTTCTTCCGGATTTTCAAAGGCCTTGTTGCCTTACCTGATTGTACTGTGTTATACCATGGTACTGCGGGTGGACATCAATGCTTTTTTAAATCCGTTCCTTGAGTTGTATTCTTTATATTTGCTGGTGTATATTATCCGGTATTCATTGGGTGTGGAAAAAACAATGAAGTGCCTGGTTGCTTTTTGCTATATACTTGCTTTTTTGGGGATGATTGAATTTGTAATAGATGTATCTCCGTTTTCCTATCTTGAAACAATAAAGGGCATTTATACAGGAAGATTTGTCCGCTCCGGCCATTACCGGATTATGAGCTCTGCCGGCCATTCTCTTGGGTATGGACTAATGCTGATTATTATGACAGCGTTTGCGTGCTATGATCCAAAACAAAAGGAAGTAAATGTTTTTATCCATTTTCCGTTGCTGGTGCTCTTGGCTTTAAATGTTTTTCTGACAGGTTCCCGGTCTACTTTAGGTGTGTTTGTTGTTGAAGTGCTGCTGATGTTTTTTGTGTCCAACAAACTCAATAAAAAAAGATTTCTGATGATTTGTGTAATATTAGTAATTGCCCTGACTATATTTTTGGTGCTATTTCAGAATACATCTATTGGAAGCTATATGATGCTTCAGATTACAACTATTTTGGATGAGATTTTCGGAACGGAGTGGTCTGTAAGGTACGGAGCAAATCCGAGTGCCCTAAGCAGTAGTTCCAATTACAGAGCCCAATTAAAGTATATCTTCACTATAGACTGGCTAAACCCGTTGCTGGGTCTGGGCAGAAAAAGAACCTTTGCAGCAGAAATAAACGGATCATTTGTTCATTCGGTGGATAATTTCTATATAGCAGAGTATATTCGATATGCATATCCGGGCTTGCTTTGCTTTATTGGTTTTGTAGCATATTTTTTGATCGGACTGGCAAAGAAAGGCTTTCAGGAAAAATCTGCATTAGCTAAGGTGCTATTGGTAGGAAGTATCTGCTACTTGACTAATTTGTTATGGGTAGATTCCCTGCAGACTTTGAAATATTTGTATGTGGTTTTTGCTATCGCAATTGCAATGCGAGAGCCAAAGAATGCAGAAGGAACTGGAGAAATTATAAGGCAATCAAAGTATATAAAGTAGTAAAAGGAGGAATAAAGAAAATGAATCCGGTAGTGAGTATTATTATTCCTGTATACAATGGAGAAAAGTATATTGATGCATGCATGGAATGCGCATTAAATCAGACATATAAGAATATTGAAATAATCGCGGTAAATGATGGAAGTAAAGATAACAGCAGAGAAATTCTTGACAGTTATGCCCAAAAGGATGAACGGGTAAAAGTAATTCATCAGGAAAACAAGGGCTTAAGCGGAGCCAGAAATGCCGGGATTCATGCTGCTTCCGGAAAATATGTGATTTTCTTTGACGTGGATGACACCTTCGAACTAACAGTAATAGAAGATAACATAAAACTGGCAGAGGAAAATCAGGCGGATGTGGTAATGTTTTGCTTTTGGTATTATGAAGTAGACACAAAGCAATTAAAGCCAAATGCAATGGAACGCTTATTTGTGGGCAATGCAAAAGAATATTTTGAAGAATATCTGATTCCAACCATGGATACAGAAGTATTTAATGCACCATGGAATAAGATGATTCGAAAAGAGTTATTAGATTCAAATGAACTGTATTTTGATACCCGTTATCCAATCTATGAAGACATTATCTTTGCATCAAATTTGCTAAATATCACAAATAAAATCGTGGTGAATAACCAGATGTATTACAAGTACTTTGTACGATCTTCCGGCAGTCTGATTACAAGATTTTATGAAACGTTTTTTAATTCGGTAACGCAATATTATAAAAATGCCATGAAATATTGTGCGAATTACGAAAATAACGAAAAACAAAAGGCCCGTTTTGCAAAGCTGTACGCAACGTTAACTATCATGCATTTGAAGCAGATTAGTTGCAGAAAGGAGCTATCTAAGGAACGGAAATTGCAGTTGATTAAAAGAATTTGTGATGATGCATTGTTCCGGGATGCTCTTAGGTTGGTTCGTTTTGATGTTATGAAAAAGAATATCATGAAAAAAATGATTTTGACAAAAAAATACCGACTGATTTGTGTTTGCTATCAAATTCTTGGAAAAATAAACAAGTAGATTGCATGAAACAAATCAGATAAGAGGGAGACAATGGGAAAAGCAAATATAACAAAGATAAAATACAAAATACAGGATCACATGTTGCTTGGTTCCATTTATGATAACATCATGATGAAAACCAAATACCGGGGAGAGAAACTTTCGTTTTTATATAATGTCATGGTGGCACAAAAGCACCGGATGTTATATTACAAAAGATTACGGAAGAAATATTATAACCGGTGTACGATGCAACGTGATTGGGAGAAGACAGAAAAAAAACAAAATGCGGATACCGTCTGGGTCTGTTGGCTTCAGGGAATGGAGGCGGCTCCGGATATTGTAAAACGTTGTTATGAGTCTTTGCAGAAGAACCTTTCCGATAAAACAATTGTACTTTTGGATGAGGGTAATATTTTTGATTACATATCTATGCCGGAAGACATTATTAAGAAGTGGAAAGACGGAATCATAGGCCCTGCCCATTTTACGGATTTGGTACGACTGGAACTTCTCATTAAGTATGGGGGATATTGGATTGATGCTACTGTCCTGTGTACGGATGGAACCTTGCTCCGGCAGATAGAGCAGGAACCGTTGTTTATGTTCAGCTTTTACTACTTTGGATTTAATCCGGAGATTATGGAATTGAATAACTGGCTGATTTACAGCACAACAAATAATAATGTGTTGTGTCTTCTCAGGAAATTTATGTATACTTACTGGCGAGAGAACAACAGAGCAGTCCACTATTTTATTCTGCATCTGTTCCAAACCATGGCATTGGAGTTCTATGAAGAGGAATACAAGCAAATGCCTATTGTGAGCCAGGTGGATGCCCATGTTTTGGCAACCTATATTTTTGACGAATTCAATAAGAAAAAGTATGACATATTATGCAGTCAGACCGGAATCCATAAGTTAAGCACCAGGTTTGATGCGGAGGAAATGAAAAAAACAGGCACCTTTTACGATGTTGTAATACGGGAAGGAAAGTACTAAGAAGGAGGGACCGTATGAGTATTCCAAAAATAATTCATTATTGCTGGTTTGGAGGAAAACCTCTTCCGGCAGATTTGCAGGCATGTGTAGATTCCTGGAGCAAATTAGAGGGTTATCAGGTAATGCGTTGGGATGAATCCAATTGCAGTTTTGATGAAAATGATTTTGTAAGAAGAACATATGCAGAAAAGCAGCTTGGATTTATTGGTGACTATTATCGATTAAAGGCAGTATATGAGTACGGCGGTATTTATATGGACACGGATGTAAAGGTGAACAAGTCCTTTGATTCCCTATTAAAGTATCCTGCATTTTTAAACTTTATTTTTGATTGCTCCGTAGGTTCTGCAATTATCGGTGCAGAAAAGGGGAATCCATTAATTAAGGCATTGCTCGATATGTATGACAACACGGTGTTTGGCAAAAACGAAGATGGCAAAGTCTTTAACTTCAGAGACGGGAAACTGGTAGTGAACGGATATGCTACAAGTAATTACTACTATACGTATCATATTCTGAAAAAGTATCCAGAGTTTAAGCTGAATAACAAGTTCCAGGATATGAAGGATTTTGTTATTTTCCCAAAGGAATATTTCGAAATCGGCACATTAACCGGCAAGCATTATGCAGTGCATTTATGCGCCGGAGAATGGCGTATCAAGACAGATGATTCCAAGTCATTGAAGAATAAAATAAAGAAGACCATTCAAAAGTGGCCATTCTTATTTGACAAGATGCAGATTGTTATAAGAAAGCGCCGCTATGACCAACTGAAAAAGGATATTCCGTTCTATCCATATTATCTGGCACAAAAGAACAATACGGAGCTGCCGGAACTGTAAAGAATTAAGAAAAGAGGCATAAAATGAAAAAATCAAAGCAACCTGTAGAAAAGAAGTTTTCCATAAAAGATGTGTTTATCATTGTGCTTAGTCTGCTTGCGTTAATCGGACTTGTGTATGTAATGAAGATGACAAATGACGAAGAAAAGAAAAAGCAGGAACATCTTGGAAATATCGGAAATGAGTTGCAAAACTCCGGAACCGGAACAGCAGTTTCCGGCAGCGTTGCAGGTGTGATGATTAATGAGGTAAACGGGGACGGCTGGATTGAACTGTATTACACCGGAAAAACCAGCTATGAGCTGGAAGGTTTGCAAGTGTATGTGGCAGGAACCAGAGTCTATGAAGTGGAAACAGAATGGCAACTTATGGCCGGAGAATATGCGATACTGGATCTGGGCGTGAACTTGGAGGCTTTAGAAGGTGAAATTCTGGAACTTCGAAAAGCAGGAGAAAGTGTGGAATTCTTATTGCTTCCAGCGTTGGAATCCGGAGAAAGCTATGGTACCATGAAAGATGGCGGCATTGATAAAGTCTATTTAACAGCCACAAAAGGAACCGGCAATGGAAGTGCTTCGGCACAGCCTAAGAATCGGATGCAGTTTTCTGTGCCGGGTGGCTTTTACAGTTCGGAACTTCAATTAGAAATAAGATATCCGGAAGAATATAAAGTGTATTACACTACTGACGGTACAGTGCCTACTTTGGAGTCAAATCTGTATTCGGATACGATAAAAATCAAAAATAGAAGCGGTGCAAATTATATTTATGCTACGGGGATGCAAGAGAACTTCTATGTACCGGACAGCATTGACATGGGGACTGTGGTACAAGCCATTCTTGTGAATGCCGCCGGAGAAATTGTTGAAGAGAAAAAAGCATCTTATTATGTGGGATTCGGAAATGATTCTGACTACGAGAATTTTCCTGTTTTGTCTATTACAACAGATCCGGGCAATTTATTTGACTATTATGAAGGTATTTATGTAAAGGGAAGGTCATATGAGAATGCAATTGCGGCCGGAAGTGCGGAACAGGCAGCAAACTATTTTAACGGATGGTCGAAAAGTGCATACATTGAGTATTACGAAGGTAATAAAGATAAAACCTATGAAGGAGAAGTAAGCTTAGGTATTGCATGGGACACGAGTATTTCCAGCAGTCAAAAGAGCTTTCTGATTAAGACAGTTGATGAGAATCCGCAGGAAGAGTCTTCTCTGGCAAAATTTTTAAATTCTGCCAGCAGCACATTGCAAGTGAGCACGTATTCTGCAGATAATACTTATAAAATACGAGACTACTTAGCACAATTGCTTTTGAAAGACTATACGAATGCGATGTTGGAGGTTTTACCTTGTATTGTATTCATAAACGGAGAGTATTGGGGTGTGTACATGCTCCAAGAAAATTTTGACGATCAATATTTAAAGTCTGCGTATGAAGTCGAAGATAATCGCATGATGTTTCGGAAAAACAGTATTTTACAGGAGCCACAAGAAAAAGACAGATACAAGGAACTGAAGAGTGCTGTTATCATGAAAGACTTAAGTATTCAATTAAACTATCTGCAAGTAAAACGACAGATGGATATTCAGAGTTATATTGATAATATTTGTATTAATATGTATTTAGCCAATGCGGATTACGGCTATACAAACCAATGGTGGAGAAGCTGGAATGTGGGTGATACATTGTACTGTGATGGACGCTGGCGCATTGTTTTACCTAGATTCGATAATTCTATGCATAATGGTATATATGGGGGAAAAACGACCTACAGTATTGACAGTTTCTTGATGCCGACAGTTGCAGGAGATCCTTTTTTTCAGTCATTACTAATGAATCAGGAATTTAGAACCCAGTTATTAGAAACTATGGAGACTTTGGCAGAAGAAGTGTTCACGGAGGAACGAGTGGAGAGCGCGCTGGGCCAGATAGAGACATTTATGGAGAAGGCAAGTCTGACCAGTTATAGACGCTTTAGCGGTAGTATAACTTCGGAATACTATGATATGGAAATAGAAAAGATTAGTAAATTTTTCGAATGCCGTGCAGAATATATTCTTCGATACACAGAGGAAATCGTGAATGCAAAAGGAAATAAGGAAATCATCGAAGCTGGCAGAATGGCAATTATTGACGAGGAGTCGGAAGTGCAAGAGGAGTAGCATTGGATAAATCTAAATGAGGAGAATGTAAGGGGCATGCAAAATCATACGTTGAAAACACAGATAATGGAATATTTAGGTGAGTTGGTTCTTTCTCAATTTGAAAAGAGGACTCCTGCAGCGTTGCCGGACGGCATTTCCTTGGATGCGCTGGAAGACATTGCAAAACGGGGACACATGATATACCTCTTGCTGGGGGCGTTGCTGAAATTGGAACTTCCGGAGGAGTATGCTAACAGATTTCGTGGGCTTGTAAAGCAGAGTATGCTACAGACGCTGATGCAGGTTTGTGAGGCAAAGATTCTCCAGGAGAAGTTTGAACAGGCGGGAATCCGCAACCAGGTGCTAAAGGGAACTGTTTTAAAGCAGCTGTATCCGTCACCGGAAATGCGAGAAATGAGTGATGTAGACTTTATGCTTTATGAAGAGTCTTTTACAAAGGCAGAAGAGATACTTGCCGCGGTGGGATACAATAAGATTCAGGAAGTAAAGCATCATGCTGTTTTTTTAAAGAAGCCATATTTGGTACTGGAGGCTCATTGGTCCTTATATGATAAGAACGTGGACAAAGAGCAATATCTCTATTTTAAAGATAATTTCCGGGCAGTTCCGGTTCCGGGAACCAGGTATACGTATGAGTTCTCCAAGGAGGACTTTTATGTGTACATGATTGCCCATATGGCAAAACATTTCTTTGAAAACGGATGCGGTATCCGTAATGTGGCGGATATTTATATTTATTTAAATAAGTATAATTCCGTGCTGGACAGAGCTTATATCGATGCTGAGTTAAAGAAGCTGGGGCTGACCAGCTTTGAAGCACATATGAGTACCCTTGCCAACATATGGCTGGGAAAAGAAGAAACCACGGTATTTTATAATCAGTTGTTTGATTATATGGTGGATTGCGGCATTTACGGAAAAGGTGAAAACGGTGTTTGGGGGCAATTTGTAAAAGATCATGCAGAGAAGGGAAGCTCCTTAAAAACGTGGTACTACTTCCCGGGAATGGATTATATGCTGGAGCATTATCCGTGGTTGGAGAACAAAAAGTGGCTGCTTCCCGTGGCATGGGTTATCCGTGGCGTCAACGGAATGCTAAATAAGGGAAAAAGGGAAAAAAAGCAGCAGGTATTTTCCATGGAGCAGGAAAAAGCAGAAACCTTACAGAATATATACCGCTCTCTGGAATTAAACTTTAGAAAATAGCAGTAAGGAAGGTTTTAATGCAATGAGTGAAAGCAGAGTAAAGAAATCAGCGCAAAATATGGTTATGGGCTTTGTTTATCAGGCGGTAACGTTGATTTTAAGCTTTGTGTCACGAACGGTCTTTATCCAGGTTTTAGGTAAAGAATATCTGGGATTAAATGGTATATTTACAGACGTCCTGACCTTACTGTCCATGGCAGACTTAGGGTTTAATACGGCAATGGCTTATAGCTTTTATAAGCCTTTGGCAGATAAGGATGAACAACGGTTAGCTTCCCTGGTTGCCTTTTATAAGAAAATATATAATATTATTGCTGGAACCGTGCTGGCGCTCGGACTGGCATGCATTCCTTTCTTAGACTTTCTTGTTAATACAGAGCAGGATATTCCTTTGATGGAGGTTTATTATCTGTTTGCCTTGGCTAATGTGGTAATCTCGTATCTGTTTGTGTATAAAACGACTATTTTGACTGCTGATCAGAAAAACTACAAGGTAGTAAGGATCAATATTGTTGTTTCAACGTTAAAGGTAATATTACAGATAGTCCTTCTTTGGACAACAAAAAATTATATCGTATATTTAGCAATAGGTGTTTTAGCCCAATTTACGACGAACTTTATCGCATCAAGGAAAACGGAAAAAGAGTATCCGTTCCTTCGAAAGAAAGAATTAATTCAAAAAGTAGATAAAGAGGTTACAAAGGATATCGTAGCCAATATGAAATCCGTATTTATCTATAAGATGAGTACCACGTTGTTTACTGCCACTGATAATATCCTGATTTCCGTAATTGTAGGAACTGCCATGGTAGGAGTGTACTCTAACTATCTGATGGTTAGCAGCAAGTTGCTGTTACTGGAACAGATTATTTTTTCTGCGCTTACTGCAAGCATTGGCAATTTAATTGTAAAAGAAACACAGGCAAAGAGGCTGGAAATCTTTAATGCAATGCAATCTGCCAGCTTTATATTTTGCGGAGTCATAAGCAGTGTTTTTTGCCTGATGGCCAATGATTTTGTGTGCGTGTGGCTGGGAGAAAGCTTTACACTTTCCACGGTAACTATTATGGCGATTACATTAAATACCTACCTCTCCTGTGTACTGCAGCCGCTTTGGACGTTTCGGGATGCGGCAGGTTTGTACATGAAAACCAAATATGTTATGTTGGCAGGTGCCCTGTTAAATATTGCACTCTCCATTGCATTAGGACATTTTATAGGAATCGCCGGGATTATTTTTGCGTCGGCAATCGCAAGACTTTCCACATATTTTTGGTACGAACCGAAGCTTCTGTTCAAAGAATATTTTGGCAGTAAAGCGGGAGGTTATTATCTCTCTTTAATTAAGAATCTGATTTTAGTTGCGACAACAATTTTTGCAGTATCTTTTATCTGTGAAAAACTCCCGGTAACAGGATGGGGGACGCTGATAATAAAAGGTGCGGTAATCGGAGTGATTTGCGGAATTATTTTTATGGTTGCTTATTGCAGAACGGAAGGATTCCGGATTATTTGGAGAAAAGCAATGTCTGTTTTGCGCAGATGATAAAAGGTTGGTTTGAGGAAACAGTATGAATGATTTTTGGAACCGTTTTTGGTCTAGTATGATTAAAATGAGTCAAAAAGAAATGAGTAATATTGACTTTTTTGACTTGTTTATCTCTTGTATGATGGCAGTGATTATTGTACAGCTGGTTGGTTTAATATATGCAAGACTATTTAGGAAGAAGAGAAATGCTCAAAAAGAGGTTTTCATTATTTTTCTCTTAATGATAATGCTTCTTATGTATGAAATTGCTGTAACAGGACGAGAGATGATGTCCCAGAGAATAATCAGAACTAACTTATGGTGGTTTGGGAAAAATATGGATGATAATACAGCAAATTTGCTGAATGTATTTTTCTTTCTGCCATTTGGCGCGAGTACTGGCTTGCTGCTAAAGAACAGAACATTTGGAAACAGACTTGTTATGGTATTATGCTATAGTTTTTTGATGAGCCTTTCCATTGAGATGGCACAATTTTTTAGTCAAAGAGGATATTTTGAATTGGTGGACATAGAAACGAACACGTTCGGTGGCGTCTTCGGTGGAATTTTAATCGGAGCATTGTGCAGAAGAACTGGTCCAAAGACGGAGGATAAATAAATGAGTCAACAGGATTTGATTACGGTTATAGTTCCGGTGTATAAGGTAGAAGATTATATTCACAGATGCGTCGAATCTTTGTTAAAGCAGACGTATCGGAATTTAGAGATTATTTTAGTAGATGACGGTTCACCGGATGGCTGTCCGGCAATTTGTGATAATTATGCTGCAATTGACGAAAGAGTTAAAGTAATCCACAAGAAAAACGGCGGTTTGTCCGATGCACGGAATGTTGCTATTGATGTGGCCACAGGAAAGTATATTGGTTTTGTAGACAGCGATGATTATATTCAAAATGACATGTATGAGAAATTAATCAGTGCGGCAAAAGAAACAGAAGCGGATATTGTGGTGTGTGGTCATTATGTGGAACAGGGAAATAAACTTACTATGGAAGAAGCTCCACGGGATACGATTCAAATTCTTTCCGGCGTTGAGGCACAATTACTATTGCTTCAGGATAAGGCGATGAAAAATTATGCCTGGAATAAATTATATTTACGAACTTTGTTTGAAGGAGTACGGTATCCGGTTCACAGAAATTTTGAAGACATTGCCACTACCTACCTTTTGTTTGATAAGGCAAAAAAAATATGCTGGATTCCGGAGTATTTATATTTTTATCAGATACGGGAAGACAGTATTTCTTTTAAAAACAGCTCAGATGAAAAATGGTATAACAACTGTAAGGACATTGTAAAAGCGCATCAGGAACGGTGCGAGTTTTACATTAATAAGGGAAATGGCGAATTAACGGACCGGGCGGTTGCTCAAATGTTACCGTATGTATATACCTGTATCCGTTTTTCACATAAGGTTGGTAAAGCAGAGGAAAGCGATAACCTTAAAGCGTTGTTGAAGAGATACGAGCAAAAAATCTTCAGTAATCCTTTTATTTCCGAAAAGGATAAAAAGGTTTTTAGGATTTATGCAGGCTCGACTTCATTATGCAAAAACTATTTGAAATATCAAAAATATTTAAGAAAAGTGACAGGCGTAAAGAGATACGTGAAAAAAGCACTAAAAAAAGTTAAAGCTCCGTTAGATAAGGCAACTTGCGATTTTGCAATGGAAGAAGGAAAAGAAATAAGACTTATTTACTTTGAACTTCCTTGTTTCGATAACTTAGGAGATCATGCAATCGCATATGCTACCCGGATATATCTGGAGGATTTTGTACGGCGCAACTCCCAATATCAATTGTTCATAATTGATGGATGGAAGACGGCAGAGGTGATTTGGACGTTAAAAAAGCAGATTTCTCCTAAAGATATTATCTTTTGCCAGGGTGGGGGCAATATGGGAAGTCTTTATCCATTTGCTGAAGAATTCCGGAATAAAGTATTACGAAACTTCAAAAAGAACCGGATTATTATTTTCCCGCAAACAATTTATTTATCTGATGACGAAAACGGCAAGAAAGTAGCTGCTGCTATGAAAAAGGTTTTCTCTGCATGTGAAGACTTGACAATCTTTGCAAGAGACCATCGCTCTGCTGAAATTATGAAAACATTATTTCATAATTCAATAATTGAAATGACGGATATTGTTGCTTCACTTGATAAAGTAAAACCGAATAATAATTCCAGGGATGGTATAATACTTTGCTTGCGTTCAGACAAAGAAAGTGCGTTGAATTCTCATCAAAAACAAAAATTGTATGCGCTGGCTAAAGAGCAAAGCGAAACAGTCATAGTTACAGATACTATTGCAATCCGGGAATTATCTATGGAAGAACGTTCTGATGTGTTGGAAAAGAAATGGGATGTGTTTTCCGCATCAAGGTTAGTAATCACAGACCGCCTTCACGGAATGATTTTCAGCCTTATCACAGGAACTCCATGTATTGTATTGGGTAACAACCATCATAAAGTATATGAGACATACTGTACATTGAAGAAAAGTGAATATTTGTATTACTGCAATGGTGTTGAAGAGGCAGAGGAACTTATTACAAAAGTCTTAAGCTATCCGATTCCGCTTTGTAAAACCGACTTTAGCAATGAGTATTTAAAAATTGAGGAGCAAATATTGAGGTAAATGGTATGATAGGCAGAATATATCGTTTTATCCGATACAATGAACATAAACCGGAAACTATTCAAGCCTGGATATATTCGGCATTCTTCCGCATCCAGATTTTGTATCGTAAAAGTGATAAATTGAAAGATGATTGGGGCATAAGAGGTGAGGAGTCTCCGGAGGACGCTGGTATTGAGGAGTATCGCTATGCAAAAAAAGTATCCTACGCAGTTAATCAGGTTTGCAACAAAACGAAGTGGGAAAGCAAGTGTTTGGTCCGGGCGTTAACAGCGCAACGGCTGCTAAAGAAAAAAGGAATTCAGTCCACGATGTATTTAGGATGCGGCTTGGATGAAAACGGAAATATGATTGCGCATGCATGGCTCCGATGCGGAAAAATGTACGTTACCGGTGGTGACGGAAAAGAATATGCTATGGTGGATAAATTCAGAGTATAAAGAATCTGCGTTTAAGCTGGAGGAATATATGAGTAAAATTTCTGTTATTGTCCCGGTATATAATGTGGCATTATATTTACCGGAATGTATTGAAAGTATAATCAGTCAAACGTATAAGGACCTGGAAATTATATTAGTTGATGACGGATCAACGGATAACAGTGGTGCTATTTGCGATGCATATCAGGAAAAAGATGCTCGTATTGTGGTGCTTCACAAACAGAATGAAGGGTTGTCGGAAGCGAGAAATAATGGAATGGACATGGCGACGGGAGAATATATTACATTCGTGGATTCAGATGACTATATTCATCCTAAAATGTATGAATTTCTTGCCCGGGCAATCGAAGACTATGGAGCTGATGTATCCAGTAGCAGTTATGTTTCCTTCAAAGATGGAGAACAGCCGGAAGAATCTGTTGCTGCCGCAAATTCCTATTCATTCAAGAGAATAGAGAATCGGCAACAGTATCGGGACAATTTTTTAGATCCAAACTTTACCCATTATGTGTGGAGGTCATTATACAAAAAGGATTTTTTGAAAAACCTCAGATTCGAAAAAGGTAAACGGTTAGAGGATGTCATGTTTTGTGCAAAAATGAGCCGGGTTATATCGAAGCGAGTAGTGATTACGGACAAATTGTATTATTACAGAATACGTAAGAACAGCATTATGCATGTCAATCCTAATATTTTTCTGGAACATATAGAAGCAATGAAGTATAATATAAATCATTTTAAATCTTGTGAAGACAGAACATTTGTGCAAAGGTATGTAGAGCATGTGATGAGTCTGATTTTAACAAAGCGTGTAGAACGTCCTATTGCGGGAGAATGGAATTCTTTTGTCAATAAAGAGAGCTACAGAGAGTTTTGCAAATTATATGATGAATATGGTAGCAGTCAGAAATCCCATGCATTGGGCAGATATGCCCCATGGTTGTATAATATGCTTAAGAAACCTAAAGTAAAATCCTATCTAAAGAAGAACTGTTAAAGAGGCTTATGCAGGAGACCCTATGTACCATTATAAAGTATTTGGCTACACCTTCCGGTGTCAGTATGAAATAAAACAATTATATCAGGTTTCTGTCACTGAAGAGTTTGATGCAGAAATCATTCTGGGGGAAGTGCCGGAAGAAATTGAGCTGGCAGCCGGGCAGACGGATATTTTTCCTTGTATGGGATGGCGGGATGACTTGTTCTGGATGCACAACCCATATGGTCTCCTGGCGGTGTATAAGACGGGAAACATTTATGCCAAAAGTGATGCAAAACATAATGTTTTTTACTTGCTACAGTATGTTCTTGGCTACGGCATTGCCATGTATGCTCATTTGCACAACCGACTTGCCGTTCATTGCGGAAGTGTTGTGGTGGGGGACAAGTGCATTATGATTTCCGGTGATTCCGGGGCAGGAAAATCCACTCTTATCAATGAATTTATCACAGATGGAGCCACTATGCTCAGTGATGATGTGGTGGCGGTAGGCTATGATGACCAGGGAGACACCTTGGTTTATCCGGCGTTTCCGCAACAGAAGATTTGCCGGGACGCGGCAATAAAGAAGGGATATAACCTGGAAGAACTGGTTTACGTGGATCCGGAAAAGGACAAATTTGCAGTGCTCCATACAGACCGGTTTTCTACGGAACCGCATAAATTGCAAGCGGCATATTATATACAATGTTACAGCCCCACACCGGAAAGGAAAGGTTTGCAGATAAAAGAGCTGACCGGTTTTTCTAAAGTTTCGTTTCTTATTGACAATCTGTATTTGGGCTGTCTGATTCCAAATACCGGATTATCTGCAGAATCCTTTAAACTGTGTGTAGATGTTATGAAAGACTGTAAAGTGTATCAGATAAAGCGTCCGCTGGGGATAGATACTTTAGCGGAAATAAAAGAAGCGATTTGTCGTACATTAAATGAGGAAGCATAATGAAAACATGCTATTACATGGACATTTTAAAGTGCATAGTAAATCGGATCGCTCCGTCGGAAGAAACCGTGGGAAATCTTTCTTTGGAGGAAGTGTACAAATTTTCCGGGCTTAATAAGATGATTCCTCTTACGGCAGATCTTTTAACTTTCTGGAAGGTAAATACTCCGGAGGAACAGAATTTGGTGACGTCCTGGAAGGCAGAAGCCATGCGCCTTGTATTTGAGGAGCAAAAAAAACTGTATCTGATAAAGCAACTGGCGGAAAAAGCTGAAAAAGAGAAACTGAAACCGGTATTTTTTAAAGGATATTTACTGGCAGAGCTGTATCAAAATTTTGCGCTAAGAACCAGCTCCGACACGGATATTTTGATTACCGAAGCAGACCGGGTGCGGACGGATGCGTTACTGTCTGCCTTGGGTTATCGTCCGGCCAAAGAACTGGACACCAAAAATGTGTATACTTTTGTTTACGTGGAAGAGGACGAGATACTCCATAAAATCGAGCTGCACACCGTCCTATATGATGATGTGTCAGAGGCAGAACAAATGCAGTTGGAAGAACTGCGTTTGTATGTACCGGAAACACTGATTTCCGTAAAATGCTGCGGCCTGGAGTTAAGAACTTTGCCATATACGGAGCATCTTATTTATCAACTGGTTCATATGGTAAAGCACTTGTGCTGTCACGGTTTCCCTGCCAGATATTTCATGGACACGGCTTTGTTTATCCGGAGGTACGAAAAGGAAATTCATTGGGAAAAAGTACAAAAAGCTATGGAATGTCTGGGGTATGATAAATTCTATGGACAATTGTTATCTATACTGGTACGTGAGTTTGAACTGCCGGAAAGAATATTAGACGGAATTCGGATATGTTCTGAACATGAAACAGAAGAGTTGATGCAGGACATTCTACGATTTGGCGCCAGGTCTTTTGGCAGTGAATTGTCCGGAGGGTTTTATTACTTTGAAAAGTATGTAGAGAAATTGGAAGCAGAGCAGGGGAAAATGTTAAGTGAAATCAGGTATGACGGAACTACGGTTCCGTTAAAACTGGTGCCGATACAGTATCAGCAGTCGGAACAGTTACAGAATAGAATTTGTCTGCTACAAAAATTAAGATTAATTTAAAAATCGTGTGCAGCTTTTGCACACGATTTTGTTACACTAGGATAAAGTGTCGGAATCAAAATGGTATTCTTTATGAAATTCGCATGGACTCATGCCGCCCTGACAGCTACAGAGATTGTTGTCCCATTTGTTATTGCTCGTATGAGGTCCGCCAAAATTATTTCCATACGGTTCCTTTCCGCCAGGTCTTTTGCCATAAGCAGTTGCCTGAATTGTTAAATCTAAAATTGTAGGTGCATTCCATTCTTTCTTCATAATTAACTCCCTTTGTATGAATAAATGTTACATAGTTCTCTGTAGTAAACAATAATAGATAGTAATGCTTTTTGCAAGCATTATTTCATAATTGTTAGAATTTTAATCCGCCTCGGGGCAGATAAGAGGCAAAGTAATAATAAAACAGGTTCCTTTACCCGGTGTGCTCATGCAGGAAATGGTTCCGCCATGGCGCTCCACAATGGTTTTGACAATGGAAAGTCCCAAACCACAACCGGTTTTTGCACTAGGTGTGCGGGCAGGGGAAGCCATGTAGGAACGGTCAAATACCTTTGCACACTGTTCCGGGGTCATACCGATACCGGTATCCGTTACTTTAATGATAACAGAGGAAGCGGTTTGTTCGGCACCAAGGGTAATGCGAGCCCCGTCTTCAGAATATTTTAAGGCGTTACTGAACAGGTTGTCCAATACCCGGGTAAACTGTGCGGTATCTAAAGGAAGGACAGCGTCCATGTCCATAGGAACATCCAAAATGAGTTCCCTGCGTTCATATTTTTTGTCTGCTTCACAGTTGAAGAAAAATTCTTCCAAAAACATACCGATACCGATGGATTCAAAGTGGAACGGAATAGCAGTGTTTTCTAACGTGGTAAGCAAAAACAGGTTGTTAATCAATGTCTCCAGAGTGAGGATGCGGTTCTGCATCAAATTAAAAATGGGTTGCAGCTCTTCTTTTGTGTATTCTTCCAGTGTCTGGATATAGTCAATGGAATTGCGCAAGGCGGTAATCGGTGAGCGCAGGTCGTGGGAGAGATTGGCGAATAATTCGGTACGGCTTTTCTCCTGCTCCAGCAACAGATCATTGGCTTTTTTCAAATCCTTTTTGGAAAGATACAGTTCTGCAGTTAATTCTTCAATAGTAAGAGAAGGTGTTTCAAATTGCTTTTTAGCCATAGGTTGGTCCACCCTTCTGCTTTTTTGGAATAAATTTATATCCTTCGGACCAAACGGTTTCAATCATACCGTCTAACTCCGGATATGCCTCCAGCTTTTTGCGGAGACGGCTGGTGTTGACCATAATGGAACGACGGTCTGCCTCGGCATAGGTACCCCAGATTTTTTTGCCGATTTCCTCAAAAGTAATGGTTTTTTGAGGATTGGATACCAGCAGATGGAGTAGGGAGAATTCCCGGTTGCTCAAGGAAATTTCTTCCCGGTTGCAGTATACTTTATGCTCTAAGGTATCAATCTGCAATGGCGGGAAGGAAAGAGTGGTCGCAGGAACTGTGGTAGCGGCTGCTGCAGAAACAGCGGTTCTGCGGCGCATCAGCGCATTGATTCTAAGGGACAATTCCTTTAAACTGTAAGGCTTTACGATGTAGTCGTCAGCCCCCACCATCAAGCCGTTGATGCGGTCATCTTCCGAAGATTTTCCGGTAAGGAAAATGATAGGAGTATCAGTAAATTCGCGGAATTTTGCACAAGCATCAAAACCGTTAATTTCCGGCATCATGACATCGAGTACTATGCAGTCACAAGGCTGTTTTTTCAAAACAGAAATTGCTTTAAGGGCAGAAGTGGACACCGCCACCTGATAACCTTCTTTCATGAGGAATTTCTTGTTTATGTCTAATACTTCCGCATCATCATCAATCAGTAAAATCTTATACATAGGATTCCTCCTTCCGCTTATAATCTTTACCTACAGTATATATCAAAATGAAATAAAATGATAGTGCTTTTTGCGTGAAATGAACATATTGTATTGCAAAAGGAAAGAAAAAGAGGTACAATATATCATATGTAGAGGAGGTTGACTATTATGGATAAAAATACAATGGTAAAATTGATTACAGATATCAATGTAACAGAACTTGCAGGTGAAAAAGTAATGATTGATTTTACAACCGGCAAGTATTTTATGATTAAAGGTGTGGGTAATGATATTTGGGATATGATTCAAAATCCAACTTCCTATGGCGAAATTGTAGATAAGCTTCTTTCGGAATATGATGTAGAAGAAGAGGAATGCAAAACTTCCGTATCTAATTTCTTAACAAAGTTAAAAGAATTGAATTTTGTTTCCATAGAGTAGAAACTGTTACAAGGACTTTTATCCTGAAAATATTACTATAAGAAATCCTTGTCAAAGAGAATTTGACGGGGATTTTTAATTTTCTGAATAGATGGCACAGGGAAAATGCCTTGGAGGAATAAAAATGTATTATTATCATCTGTATGGATGTTTATTGGAATCGGATCTGGAGTTTCCTCAGCTGGTGGTGGCAGAAGCAGGTTTAAAAAATCCGGATATCGTATTCGCTGCCGGAACAATGCCGGTGGAAATCTTTGAAAAAGCGGAAAATAGAATTTACTATGAATTCGGTGAAAGCTATAGTTGGTTGTTCAACCAAACCTGTATTTTTTATGCGGAAAACGGAAATAAAATAACCTATTATTTAAAACCGGAGGGTAAAGTAAATTATTTGCGAAGCTACCTGTTGGGCTTTGGCATTTCTATGTTATTTTTGCAACGGGGAGAAATGGCAATTCACTGCAGTGCATTGCATAACGGTGAGGAGGCAATTTTACTGGCAGGAGAAAGCGGCAGTGGTAAATCTACGTTGACGAATTATTATTTAGAGCAGGGCTGGAAGCTGATGGCGGATGACATGGTGGTTGCAAAGTTTGACAAAGAAAAAGGTACCATGGTATATCCTGCATTTCCATACCAAAAGTTGTGCCGGAACGTTGCAATAGAACGGGGATATAATCTGGACGAATTGATTTATATAAATGAGGAAAAGGACAAGTTTCTGGTACCCTGTGGCGGTGAATTTGAACTGGATGGTAAGCCGTTGAAAAAGTTTATCATGCTTGGTACATACAAAGGCGAAGATGTGGTGACGCAGGAAATCCAAAGCATTGCAAAACTCCAGTTTTGTATTAACAACCTGTTTTTGCGTCACCTGTTGGGCAAGAAAAAATATTCTCCTCAAATCGGACAGAAATGTCTGGAACTTATTGCTGATGTAGAGGTGTATCTGATTGCTCGTCCGGAAGGAAAAGATACGATTGAGGATATGAAGAAGGCGGCCTTCGACATTATTTTGTAATATGGAAAGTATTTACATGAAAAAAATTAAGTGCTATAATTAAATTAGTTATAAGTATTTACAGAAGAGGGGGCTTTCACTTTGGGTAAATTTAATCGCAGCGCGAATACAAATTTATTGCATATGATTAGTGACTGTCTGTTGATGATAGTTTCGTTTGTAGTGGCAACCATATTCGCCAGAATTCCGTTCGATGAGTCATTCCATCTGTACGGTCCGATCTGCATCGTGTTTATGCTGATTTTCATGATGGCAAATAAGGATGCAAGAACATACAACGTTACCACATTCTTTTATGTGGACAGAACCTTTAACAATGTTACGAAATCCTTTTTGATTTCAGCAGTTCCGGTGGCAATGATTGTATATGTTTATGTGGAACGTCACGAAGCGGATCCGTATTTTTACGGTTCTTATGCGGCATTCAGCTACTTCTTATTACTGGAAAGTGCATTTATTATGCGCTTTGTGGCAACCCATTCCAAGATTAATGCACCTCGTGTATTATTGGTAGGTGACATCGATCGTTTTGAAAAATTCAAGCAATACCTGTTTAAGAGTAACACCTCCATCCGACTGATTGGTTATGTCAGCATGGAAGAAACGGATGATAAACGCTACCTCGGTCATGTGGGTGATTTAGAGCATATTTTACTGGAGTATAATATCGGCCAGGTTTACCTGATGCATCGTAAAACAGATGATGTGGATGTGCAGGAATACATTGATATTTGCCTGGAAATGGGTGTTTCCATCCGCGTCATCATGAGTCTTTATAAGGCACACGGTGCACAGCGTTATGTCAGCAGCGTAGGTACGTATCCGGTAATTACGTATCACAAGGTGTGCCTCAACCAGTCATCCAAGGCGGCAAAACGCATTATCGACATATTGGGCAGTTTAGTCGGCATTATTTTATTTTCACCTATTATGTTGATTACTGCTATTGCCATTAAACTTGATTCCAAGGGCCCGGTTATTTTTAAGCAGCAGAGAGCCGGTCTTAACGGACGTCCGTTCAAAATGTATAAATTCCGCAGCATGTGTGTGGACGCAGAGGAACTAAAAGAAAAACTCCGCGAGCAGAACGAAGTAAAAGACGGTATGATGTTCAAAATTAAGGATGATCCCCGTATCACCAAGGTTGGTAAGTTTATCCGTAAGACCAGCATTGATGAGCTTCCGCAGTTTTTCAATGTATTAATTGGCAACATGAGCCTGGTAGGAACCAGACCGCCAACCATGGATGAAATAGCAAAGTACGAGCGTAATCACTGGCGCAGAATGAGTATCAAGCCGGGTATCACAGGTATGTGGCAGGTGAGCGGCCGCAGCCAGATTACTGATTTTGACGAAATTGTGGAACTGGATACCGAATACATTGATAAATGGAGTATTTGGTTTGATTTCTGGATTATGATTAAGACAGTCTTTTCCATGTTAAGAAGAAAAGGTGCATATTAAAAACGAAAGGCCGTGATTTATATCACGGCTTTTTCTGAAAGAGAGGGAATAGGAATGAAATGGTTGATTGCTTCCGACATTCACGGTTCGGAATTTTATTGCAGAGAAGTACTGAGTGCATTTGAGCAGGAAAAAGCAGACAGACTGTTGCTGCTTGGTGATATTTTGTATCATGGGCCCCGGAATGATTTACCAAGGGACTACGCGCCAAAGAAAGTAATTGAGCTGCTAAACGGACACAAGCAGGATATTCTTTGTGTCCGCGGAAATTGCGATGCGGATGTGGACCAGATGGTGCTGGAGTTCCCGATTTTGGCAGATTATGCAGTGCTTGAGCTGGGTGAACGCCTTTTGTATGCTACTCATGGGCATGTTTATGGGGAGCAGAATCCGCCACCATTAAAAAAAGGAGACATTTTGCTTTGCGGTCACACCCATGTGCCAAAGTGCACGGAGCATGAAAACTTTTTGTATATGAATCCGGGATCTGCTTCCCTGCCGAAGGAAAACAGTTACCATGGGTATATGACATTGGAGGACGGAGTGTTTCTTTGGAAGGATTTTGAGGGAAATATAATAATGAAATATGAGTAGTCACAGCCCCTTATCCAAAGGATACATGCCTTGGATAGGGGCTTTTTTATGGCTTTATGCAATGCAACCATGTCACACAGGAAAATAAAGTAAACAAAATGCAAAATATATCTTGCATTTTGCAAAATAGTGTGATATAGTAAAGTTACTTCGAAGGGTAACTTTAATTTTAATGTCACTGTAGCAGAAAAAAGCTTCTGTCTGCAAGGGAAATTGGGAGGAAACGATGATGCTATTTAAAAAGAAAAATCAAATCAAAGATGAACGTATTGAAAAAGAGAGCAACAAGGTAACTGCACCAATGTTTTATCTGCTTTCCGCAGAGTTATTGGTGTGCCTTATTTTAAAATTGGTGCTTGGGGAGCCATGGTACAATTTTGTAATAGAAATTGCCTGTCTGGTACCTGCCTGGGGCTATGCGCTGGTAAAACGTGCGCAAAGCGGCATTCTTGTTATTAAGGAAAAGGATGAGGCACTGCTTACTGTCCGCAATGCCATTTTGTCAAAGGCATTTA
>JAZQJL010000329.1:0-9804 GCA_045541595.1 Lachnospiraceae bacterium
GTACAATGGAAAATAAGTGAAGTTTGCTGACAGGAAAAGGCAGGTAACAACATGAATTCCTTTCATGAACAATATAAAAATCAAATACAGCAACTGGCGGACAGGATGAGGAACGAACAGCTTCCTCCCCTTACCGAGGAATTATTTTCGCTTTTTGAAACCACCGGAAACCGTTTGAAATATGAGGATATCTATTTTAAGCGTCGGAAATTTCTTGCGGTGTTTGGTCTGGCGGCATACATTTTTAAACGTCGGGAAGATGTGGTCAAGCTGGAAGAAGTTTTGCGGGAAATTTGCGAGGAAGAGTGTTGGGCACTTCCTGCCCATGTAAACCGCAAAGAAAATATGAACTGGCACATCAGCGTAGACTTGTTTGCCTCAGAAACCGCCCAGGCACTGGCAGAGATTATTACTTTGATAAACGGAGAGCTTCCGGAAGAAAGTAAATTAAATGAGGAGCTGTGTAAACGGGTGCGGTCAGAGATTTTGCAACGAGTACTGGTGCCTTTTGAGAAGAATCCCCAAGGGTGGGAATGCTCGGATCACAACTGGAATGCGGTTTGCTGCGGTAGTATCGGAAGTGCGGCACTGTATCTGTTGGCAGAAACGGAGAAAGAGCGCTTAGAACCGTTGCTGGAGCGGATTTGTCACTCTCTTACCTTTTATCTGGCAGGATTTAGGGAAGATGGTGCCTGCATGGAAGGCATCGGCTATTTTACCTATGGTATGACATATTTTGTGGGCTTTGCTGAGCAACTGCTCCGGTACAGTAACGGGGAGAGAAACTTATTTGATAATGATAAAGTGCGAAAGATTGCGGAGTTTCAGCAGAAAAATTATTTTGGAAGCGGCCAGACGGTCAGCTTTTCCGATGGAGATGCCCAGGCAAAATTCCGTATGGGCTTGACGGTTTTTCTGGCGCGGCAGTATGACACGGTACAGATTCCGGATGCAGGCTTCGCCTGTGATTTTGAAACGGATCCCTGCTACCGGTTTATGGGCCTTATGCGGGATTATTTGTGGACAAAGGACCTGACGGCGATTCCCGGCGGTTCATTAAAAAGGGAACGGCACGACTGCTTGCCAAAGGCCCAGTGGAGTATCTGCGAAAGCAGTAGCGACGCCGGCTTTGCAATCAAGGGTGGCAGCAACGGGGAGCCGCATAATCATAATGATGTGGGCGGATTTTTATATGTCTTAGGCGAGGAACAGCTGTTTTGTGACTTGGGAGCAGGCGAGTATACCGGAGCGTATTTCGGTCCGGGAAGGTATGAAATTTTGTGTAATTCTTCTGAGGGCCACAGCGTACCAATGATTAACGGGAAGTTTCAAAAGGCCGGACCTCAATATAAAGCATCCCGGTTTGAAGCGGACGGCAACGGAGAAACTATCATTGAATTTTCCGGAGCATATGAGGAACCGACGTTGGAGAGGCTTCTTCGAAAAACGAACTTTTCCCTGGAGACTGGATGTCTGCAGGTGGAGGACCGGTTTGAGGTAAATGTTTGGCAGCTCTCTGAGTTGCCAAAGAACTACTTTACGGAAAATCTGGTAACTAAGGGCGATGTAACCGTACAAGGAAGGGAAGTAACCATACAGGGGAGAACTGCTGCCTGCCGGATACGGATAGAAGGAAGTGCAGAACATCTGCGGATTGTGGAAAAACATCATTCCAATCATGAAGGAAAGCAGGAGAGAATCCGGTTGATACAATGGGAGGTACTGCCGGAAAAAGAGGAGAAAGGGACAAGGTATCATGGGGTTTCAAAGTATACTATTTGGCAATGCAGAACAAAACTTAGTTAAGGATATGCCGGATTTTTTCCGGGATTTGCAACTGGATTATCTGGTGGAACGAATTTGCGAGACGGCGAAAGGATACCGGATGTATCCGTATTTTTACACGCTTCCGGAGTCCAAAGAGGTAATTTCCTACCGGCAGCAGGTAGGTCAGGACATGGAATCGGAAGAACTTTGTTCGGTGATGCGTAAGTTTTGCAGAAGATTAAAGGAATCGGAAAAGGTTTATAATCTTTCCCTGGAGAGCAAGGGAGAGGTGTCTTCCGCCACCTATCATTTGCAGGCGGCAACCCTTTATTGGGAGGCCGTCCGGGAACTGGAGGCAGGACTGCAAGGGGCAGAACTTTCTTCAGAAGGTCTGAAGAAGTTTAGAACATATCTTGCAGGGGAACTGGAAGAAAAACGGAAGAATGGATTTGAAGCGGCATTGACGCAGGCCAACCGCTTTTTTTCGGAGCTTACGTTTTCTCTTTCCTTAGATCCGGATAAGATGGTTGTGGTAGAAAATAAAGAGGAAGCGGGTAAGGAGCCGTTAAAAAATTACTTTGTGGAACTGGCAAAGCTTCTTGGTCAGGAGCCGGAAGAATCGCTGTGCTCCATGACGGATATTTTTCCGGACCCTCTCAAACGTTCTTATCTGGAAAATGAGCTGGTAGGTTTGCTTAAAAAGAGTAAGCCTCAGGTGTTTCAGGAGATTCGCGGATTTAAAGAAAAATTTCCGGAAGTTTATTCTAAAACATTGCTGGAGTTTGCGGTAGAAATACAGTTTTATGTATGTTTTCAAACATTTAAAACCAGAACCAAAGGAATGGGATATCCGATGTGCGTGCCGGAAGTATCGGAGAAGGGAGTATTTTCCGGTCGGGAAGTCTACGACCTGGCTTTGGTGTGGAAGCAGGCAGACAGCAATTATACCGTGGTTTCCAATAATTTTTCCATGAAGGAGCATCCGTCCTTTTTTGTGGTAACCGGACCGAACCAGGGCGGAAAAACAACCTTTGCCCGTTCCATGGGGCAGGCAGTGTATTTTTCGCTGATGGGGCTTTCTGCCAATGGAGAAGAGTTTTGCATGCCGATGTTCCGAGGTATCTCCACCCATTTTGAAGCGGAGGAAACCCTGCAGTCCAACTCGGGCAAGCTGAAGGAGGAAATCAACCGTCTGATTCCGATGATGACCCGGATTCAGAACCGGAACCACTTTGTGATTTTGAATGAGCTGTTCACTACGGCCACCACCCACGATGCCCTGATTATGGGACGTAAGGTAATGGAGTCTTTTTTAGACAGGGACTGCTACGGAATTTATGTAACCCACATTCAGGAGCTGGCGGAGGAAACGGAACGTATTATCAGCCTGGTGGCACAGCTGGAACCGGGGGAAGAAACAAAGCGCACCTACCGGATGCTGCCGATGAAGGCCCAGGGCTATGGTTATTCCGACGCCCTGGTGAAGAAATTTAACCTGCAGTATGAAGATATTATTAGGAGGTTGTCATAATGGAACCTTATTTATTATATCGGGATTCTTCCACGGAAGGAAAGAAAAGCTATGCGTTTCCGAGAGACATTGTGAAGGACCTGAATTTAGAAATATTGTTTAAGTCCATGGCCAGAACGGACGAGCTGATTTTAGAAAAGGTCCGCCGGGTTATGCTGATTCCCTTACAGACTCCGGAGGAAATTTTATACCGGCAGGAGGTACTTAGGGATTTGCGTCATCAGGACATGACGCTGGAAGACTTGTATTTGTGTGCAGAGCGCCAAAATAAAGCATTGCGCCTCTATAAAGAGGAGATGAAGAGCAATCGGGCAAAGTCCACTAAGAAAACCAGTGAGCTGTTTGAAACGCTTCACTATTTACGGCAGGGCCAGGAGGAACTGTTAACTATCAGGGAACTTTTGCTGCAGCAGAAGGAAAACTGGCAGTCGGAGGGCGTGAAAGCATTGCTGGAGCGTTTGTGCAAGATGCCGTTAGAAAGCATTAACGAGCGCCTGAAGGAAGCGGATTCTTTGATTACGGGCTGCGAAGCAGGCTATACGTTTCAGTTTGGCGGCGGCTTAAAAATGGAGAGTGCCGTGCTGAATTACCTGCATCCGGCAACCGGTGCAAAGAAGAGCGGTCTGGAAAGCTTCTACTTAAAATTTGTAAAGAAAAATGCAATTTTAATCGGTACGGACGTTGCCATGAAGGAGGATATCGCCCATCTGGCGGAAGAGACCCTGGCACAGATTATTACAGTATTCCGCCCGTATCTACAGAACATGATGCTGTTCTTTGAACACTTCTGCGAGGAAATTGCCTTCTACATGGGAGTGGTCCGCTTTATGAAACGCATGGAACCGCTGTATATTACGTTAAAAATGCCGGAACCGAAGCCAAAGGGAACCACAGATACGGAATTTGAATACTTGTATGAATTATCCATGGCGTTGTATGCCCAGAAAAAGCCGGTGGGAAATTCCCTGAAACTTGAGGATAACCGGATGACGTTGATTACCGGTGCCAATCAGGGCGGTAAGTCCACCTTCCTGCGCAGCTATGGTATTGCTCAGGTGCTGATGCAGTGCGGCATGCCGGTGCCTGCCAGCAAATTTTCTGCGCCGGTATATACCCAGATTTTTACCCATTTTACCCGGAGCGAAGACGAGCAGTTAAGTAACGGCCGCTTAAGTGAGGAACTGCAGCGCATGAGTAACATGGTGGAAAAGGCAGTACCGGACAGCCTCTTTCTTTTGAATGAATCCTTTGCCAGCACCACGGAAAAGGAGGGCTCCAAAATCGCGGAAGGCATCATCAATGCTTTTTATGAAAAGAAAATTACTACGATGATGGTAACCCACCTGTATCAGCTTGCCAAGAAGAAATACGAGGAGGCAAAAGAGGGCAGTCATTTTCTGGTGGCGGAGCGTACGGAAAACGGTACCAGAACCTATAAAATGCTGGTTGGTGAACCAACCTATACCAGCTTTGGCACGGATTTATTTAAGGTGCTGGAGTAGCCTGGATTTGTTGGATTTTCTGACTGTATATAGTGCATAAAACATAGCTGGATTTTTGTAAAATGTATAAGGATACGTCCGTATGTGCGTATGGAAGACGGGACCGTAACTTTTCTTGATTTTTGTGTATCTGTGTATGACTAAGAGGAAGAGTATTAATTTATAAAAGGCGTGTGCTTGCCGGCACACGCCTTTCAAAGTTGTTACATCGCCTTATCCAAGAATCTTGCTGCCATTTCAGGCCAGCCCTGACAATCGGGCTGAATATATTTTTCTTCTCCCGCAGAGGTTTCTTCGTTGGCAAGAGCCAAACCGTGACAGCCAAACGGGAACATATGGAACTCTGCCAATACTCCTTTGTCAATGAGAGAAGTCAGGTAAAGCAGGGAATTTTCCACCGGAACGGAGGAGTCTTCGTAGGTGTGCCAAAGGAAGGTTGGAGGCACATCCTCGGTAACATGACGGTCTAATGTAACCAGTTCCACCAGATCCTGCTTGTACTTCTTTGCTTTGTCGGCGTCACTCTGCATGCCGAGAAGGTTTTCAAAGGAGCCCTGATGTCCAAACTCGCCGGAGGTAATGACCGGATAGGAGAGGATGCAGGCATTTGGCATGATTTCCTCCGGAGTGGCATTGTTTAAATAGCTGGAGAGCCATTCCTTTTTGTAATGGATGCAGAGGCTGGCTGCCAAATGACCGCCGGCGGAAAAACCTGCCACGGCAATACGTTCCGGGTCAATACCCCATTCTGCCGCATTTTCACGGACGGTGCGTATGGCAACGGCCAGGTCGCAAAGGGAGGATGGAAACTCAAATGGTGCGATGTGATATTTTAAAACAAAGGTGGAAAAGCCAAGGGTGTTGAACTTCTTTGCCACCGGCTTTCCTTCCCGCTCGGATAAATGCTCGTAACCGCCGCCGGGACAAATGATGATGGCCGGACGAAGTTCTGTGGTGGCAGGAGCATCTTCCTTATCTAACAAAAAGCAGTCCAGGGTGGCAGGAGTGAATTTGCCCTTTTTTACTTTGTCCACCGGAACTACCATGTAGTTTACTACGGTTATTGTAAATTCCTTCATATAAATTTCTCCATTTCTTTTAAAAACGTAAGTTTCTCAACCTCTTTAGTATAGGCGATTATGGAAAAGTATGCAAGTAAAAAAGTAAGCATCCCTTGCTTTTTTTCCGCATTTTCGATATAGTTGAGGTGCAATAGCTTAAAAGCAGATGGTACATCAGGAGAGAGTCAGTATGAAAAAGAAAATTTTAGTGCTTGCCACCGGCGGCACCATTGCTTCCGAAGCGGGAGCCAACGGTTTACAGCCATCCCTGCAGGCAGGTGGGCTGCTGCCTTATTTGGTAGGTGTGGCAGAAAATTATGAAATTACAACCAAAGATATTCTGCATCTGGACAGCTCCAACATCCAGCCGGAGGAGTGGGTGATTATTGCCCGTAGCGTGTTTGAACACCATAAAGAGTATGACGGAATTATTATCACCCATGGCACGGATACGATGGCATATACGGCATCTATTTTGTCCTATATGTTGCCGAACATCCCGATTCCGGTGGTGTTAACCGGTTCCCAGCTTCCAATGAGCCATCCTCTGACAGACGCAGCGGACAATATGCGCTATGCCTTTGCAATGGCAGCCAGCGGCACACCGGGAATTTTCTTAAGCTTTAACCGGAAGATTATTCTGGGATGCCGTGCGGTAAAGGTTCGGACTACCGGATTTGATGCCTTTGAAAGCGTAAATTGCAAAAATGTGGCCTTAATCGATTCCAATGGTTTAAATATCAATGAAAAGTTAGTCAGAAAGCCAACAGAGGAATGCAAATTATTAGATTCCCTTTGCCCGGATGTGTTTTTGATTAAACTGACACCGGGATTAAATCCGGAGATTTTCGATGTGTTACTTCAAATGAATTACAAAGGCATCGTAATTGAAGCTTTTGGTGCGGGAGGCCTGCATTTCATTAATCGTGACCTGATTTCCAAACTGGCGAAGATGGTGGAGCACGGAATTTCCGTGGTGGTTTCCAGCCAATGCTTATATGAGCGCAGTGATTTGTCGATTTATCAGGTGGGACAGCTGGCACTTCAAAAGGGGGTTATCAGTGCCTACGATATGACTACGGAGGCAGCGGTGACAAAACTAATCTGGGCTTTGGGCCAAACTAAAAATCCTGCGGAAGTGAAGAAAATTTTTGAAACAAATTTTTGCGGCGAAATCACATTATAAAACATGAAAATCAGGGAGTGTCTGTCCGACGTTTGAACGACAGACACTCCTTTTTGTAAACCTGACTTTACAAAAAATGAAGAAAAAGATAAAAAAATGAGTTTTTTGGGTAGACAAAACAGAAAAAATTACATATAATGCAACTAAAAGTTGCATAAAATAGATGGTGAAGTTGCTTGTAACCGATTTGGCGGATTGCTATAATGGGTAACAGGTAAAAGATTGTATAGAAAAGGAGATATGTTATGACTATCGGGCAAAAAATTATACAGCTTCGAAATGCTGCGGATATTTCCCAGGAGCAGCTGGCAGAAACCCTGGGGGTTTCCAGACAGTCCGTATCCAAATGGGAGATGGATCAGGCCCTTCCACAGATTGATAAAGTATTACAGCTGGCAGAAATTTTCAGCGTATCCACCGATGAACTTTTGCTGGATAAAATAGAAATTAACCGAAGACCTGCCGGCGAACCAAGAACCCTAAAGTACTTTGGTACCGACGGTTTCCGCGGAGAGGCAAATGTAAATCTAACTTCCATGCAGGCCTATAAGGTAGGCCGTTTCCTTGGCTGGTATTATGCGTCCAAACTTTCCGGCTGTACCAAACCGGGATATCGTCCGCGCATTGTCATCGGTAAGGATACCAGACGTTCCAGCTATATGCTGGAGTATTCCATTGTGGCCGGCATTACCGCCAGTGGCGCAGATGCTTATATGCTTCACGTAATTACCACACCGGGCGTATCCTATGTAACCCGTAAGGATGAGTTTGACTGCGGCATTATGATTACCGCATCCCATAATCCGTACTATGACAATGGTATCAAGGTAATCAATACCTATGGTGAAAAACTGGATGATGAAACTACTTTGCTGATAGAAGCCTATCTGGACGGTGATTTAAAGGCACTGGGCGTGACCGGAGAGGACCTGCCGCTGGCGCAGAAGTCCAAAATCGGTTGCATTCATGATTACTCCGCAGGCAGAAACCGTTATATCGGTTATCTGATTTCCGTGGCATCCAATTCTTATAAGAAGTTGAAAATCGGGCTGGATTGTGCCAACGGTGCTTCCTGGAATATCGCCAACGCGGTATTTAGTGCCCTGGGAGCCCAGACGTATGTCATCGGTGACGAACCGGACGGCTTAAACTGCAATGAGGGTTGCGGTTCCACCCATGTGGAAAAATTAAAGAAACTGGTCAAAGACAAACATTTGGATTTAGGCTTTGCCTTTGACGGAGATGCAGACCGTTGCATCGCCGTGGATGAAAACGGCAATGAGGTAGACGGCGACGCCATGATTTACATCCTCGGCAAAAGAATGAAGATGCGGGGAACCTTAAATGACAATACGGTGGTTACCACAATCATGTCCAACAGCGGATTTGTCAACAGCCTGGCAGAAATCGGCATCAACTGTGTGCAGACCAAGGTGGGAGACCGCTTTGTATACGAGTGCATGCAGGAGCATGATTATGCCATCGGCGGCGAACAGTCCGGCCATATCATCATGAAAAAGTATGCAACCACCGGTGACGGTATCTTAACCGCCATTATGATTGCAGAGGAAATATGTGATTCCAAGTCTTCCCTGGCAAAGCTTACAGAGCCGATTCAATTCTATCCGCAGTACTTAAAGAACGTGAGAGTAAAGAACAAGGCGGCGGTGCTTTCCGATGCGGCAGTTTTGGCAGCCAAGGATGAAGTGGAAAAACTCATTAACGGAAAGGGCAGAGCGCTGCTTCGTCAGAGCGGCACGGAGCCTGTAATCCGCGTTATGATTGAAAGTGAAACACAGGAACAGTGTGTAGAATATGCAGAAATGATCGTGAGGGCGATTACGGAAGGAGGACATTGCGTTGAATAAACTGGTAAAAACAAAAGATTTATATGCATCCCAGCCGGAGTATCTGGTGGAGCTGTTCGCAGAAAGTGAATACCCATGGGAGATGCTCCCAAAGATTAAAGGCTATATTCAGGCGTTAATCGAAAAAGGAATTCCGGGCTATACAAAGCTTTCGGATGATGTGCTGATTGGTGAAAACGTAAAGATTTATCCAACCGCCACCATCGAGGGTCCAACCATCATCGGTTCGGGTACTGAGGTTCGCCCGGGAGCTTATATCCGCGGCAGCGTCATTACCGGAGAAGGCTGTGTTATGGGCAATTCTTCTGAGTTTAAGAACTGCGTCCTGCTTGACAAGGTGCAGGTTCCACACTATAACTACATTGGTGATTCCATTTTAGGATATAAGGCACACACCGGTGCCGGTACCATTTGTTCCAACTTAAAGTCCGATGGTAAGCCGGTGGTGATTCACGGTGAGGAAGATTACGAAACAGGCCTTAGAAAAATCGGCGGCATCTTAGCGGACGGCGCCGATGTGGGTTGCGGTTCCGTCATCAATCCGGGTACTGTCATCGGCAAGAACACATCCGTTTATCCGTTGACATCTCTTCGGGGCGTTTATCCGGCAGACTGCATTGTTAAGGATCAGAAAACGGTGGTAAAAAGAGTGTAAACAACCGATATTTCGTGGCTTTTGAATGATGAATATTATTTTTATGGAGGGTAACACAATGAATTTTATTAAGGTAAACAATTACGATGAATTAAGCACAAAGGCAGCAGCACTGATTTGCGCACAGGTGGTGATGAAGCCAAACTGTGTACTTGGTCTGGCAACCGGTTCTTCGCCGCTTGGCACCTATGAAAAGATTGCAGAAAAGTGCAAGAACGGTGAAGTGGATTTCTC
>JAZQJL010000330.1:0-14155 GCA_045541595.1 Lachnospiraceae bacterium
ACGGTAAATGTCAGAGGTAAAGGAGCAGATTACCCGGATGCCCGCCACGTCATTTATGTACCGCACAATATTTTCCACCGTGATTTCCCGGTTGTTATGCTTCAGTTTTTTTGCAATGCTGCTTGGTGACTTAATACGTGATGTCATGTGTTCAATCGGATTATACTGGTGCTTTATTTTAAATTCATTATTTAAAGTTTCCAGTTTTGTATTGATTTCCCGCAGGGCAGCATCGTAAATTAGCTGCATACGGACCCATTCTTCAGAAGTATTTTGAAGTTCCCCATACATCTCCGGAAGTGTTACTTCACTATACATTTTGTTTCATTCCTTCCTTTCACTTTCGTGTGAGTTTTATCATACCATAAAATTGTGACTAAAGTTTTAACAATCTGTAATCTTAATCAAACTTTAATCTTTTCTTCATTTTTGTATTGACAATTTCAAATCTCAGGAATATAATGACAGCGTCATGAAAAAAAATCTAAAAGAAAGTGAGGAAAAACAATGTTTAATTTCATGAGTAACTTATTCAACTTAACAACTGAAATTGTAACCGGTTCTTCCTCGGGATTCTCTTTCTAACCTTCAGCAAGTCAGAAAGAGTAGTTTTTTATGAAACTATGCCGTGGTACCGGGGTATCACGGCTTTTTTTATTCCTCCTCTAGCGTAAAGGAATAAAACCTTTTCTCATGTGCAGCCACCTGTGAAACTGCCCATCCGAATTCTTTCCGTGATATTCCATGTCACAAAATTCCCGAAAGACAACTACAATTTCATCCACTGACACAATGTTTATGACACCTAATAGGAGGATTTTATGAAGCCGATCAAACGCTACATATTACGATATTGGTATGCCTACCTGGCTGCCATTTTATTTCTGATGGTCAGCGTTTCTTTAGATATGCTGTCTCCACAGATTACCAAACGCATTATCGATGATGTCATTACCGGCGGACAGACTCAGCTGTTAGTCAAGCTGCTGGGAATGATTTTAATTATCGGTGTGGGCCGTGCCATCTTCCAGTACAGCAAGGAGATGACTTTTGACTTAACCAGCCAGAAGATTTCCGTCCGCATCCGTCAGGATTTGTTCCGCCATATCCAGAGTCTGTCCGTCAATTATTTTGACAAGACCAACACCGGCGAATTGATGGCGCGTATCAAGGACGACGTGGACATTCTTTGCGGCGGTCTCGGATACATTGGCATGCTGATGATTGAAATCATCTTTCACACCGCCCTTGTCATGTATAACATGATTCACTTAAGTCCAAAGCTGGCAATTCTGCCGATTTGCTTTATGCCTGTGGTGGCAACCCTTGCCATCGTTCTGGAAAAGAAGCTGGACAAAGTATATTCCGACATCAGCGAGGAAAATGCAAAATTAAATACCGTGGCTCAGGAGAACTTAGCCGGTGTCCGCACCGTCAAGGCCTTTGCCAGAGAAAAATTTGAAATCGGAAAATTTATGTCCCACAACAAGCGCTATTATGAACTGAATATGAAGCAGTCCAAAGTGCTTGTACGCTACCAACCAATCTTCCAGTTTGTTACCAAGCTTCTGCCGGTTATGACCATTTTATTTGGTGGCCGCATGGTAATCGACGGGGAAATCACCCTCGGTACCCTGGGTGCCTTTATTGCCTACTGCGATTACATCGTATGGCCAATGGAAACCCTGGGCTGGGTAGGCAACGAGTGTGCTGCTGCCATCGCATCCTACAAGAAATTAAAAAAGGTGGGCGGCGAAGAAATTCTGATTAAAAACCCTGAACACCCGGTGGTTTTACCGGAAGTTTCCGGTACCATCACCTTTGATAAGGTTTCCTTCCGTCTGGACAATAAAGACATTTTAAAGGACATTTCCTTTACTCTTCCGGCCGGAAAAACCCTGGGTATCATGGGAGCCACCGGTTCCGGGAAGTCTTCCATCATCAATCTGCTGGGACGTTTTTACGACCCGACGGAAGGAAGCATTTTCCTGGATGGCGTCAACATCAAGGAGCTTTCCTTGTCCCAGCTGCGCCGCAGCATGGCCCCGGTTCTGCAGGATGTTTTCCTGTTTTCCGACACGGTAGCAGAAAATGTTAAGTTCGGCAAGCGGGACCTGATTAACAGCGATGAAATTGCTTCCTCCCTGGCAAAAGCCCAGGCAGAAGGGTTCGTATCCAACTTGGAGGAGGGTGCCGACACCTTAATCGGCGAACGCGGCGTTGGTTTATCCGGCGGCCAGAAGCAGCGAATCAGTATCGCCAGGGCTCTGTCGAAGCAGGCACCTGTGTTGATTTTAGACGATTCCACCTCTGCCCTGGATATGGAAACCGAGCTGGCTATCCAGAAGGAGCTGAATACCCTCTCCAATGTCACAAAAATCATCATTGCCCATCGTATCTCTGCGGTACGCCATGCGGATGAAATCCTGTTTTTGGAGGACGGCCGCATTGCGGAACAGGGTACCCATGAGGAACTCATGGCTAGGAAGGGACTGTATTATAAGACCTTTACAGCCCAGTACGGGGAGTTTTTAGGAAAGGAGTAATCCAATATGGCGATAAATTCCGTAAAAGAAGACGAAAGCCTGGTAACCGGCAGTAAGCTGAAAACCCTGGCCCGTCTCTTTCAGTACTTATTTCACTACAAGGGCCTGATTGCCGCAGTCCTGCTTGTTATGGCAGGCAGCATCACCATCTCTATTGTAAATCCGCTGATGGTGGAGAGAGCAATCAATGTCCACATTGCAAACAGAGACATGGAGAGCCTGACAAAGCTTGCGGTGCTGTTTTTCGTGCTGAACGTTATTCTTGTTCTGCTGGTAAAGCTTCGCATGTACCTCATGTCCCTCATGTCCAACGATGTTCTGGTAAAAATCCGTGAAGAACTGTTTATGCACATCCAGACCTTGGGATTCCAATTCTTTGACAGCCGCCCGACGGGCAAAATTCTGGCCCGTTTAATCGGCGATGTCAATTCCTTAAAAAACGTGCTGTCCAACTTCGTCACCACCCTGCTGCCGGAATTTGTAACCCTGGTAGCCGTGGTTGTGATTATGTTCGTGAAGGACTGGAAACTGGCACTGGCTGCTATGGTCAGTCTGCCGCTGCTTGTGGGCGGACTGTTCTTCATCCAGTATCACTCCCACAAGCTTTGGCAGATTCACCGGAAGAAGTCTTCTAACTTAAATGCATTTATCCATGAAGATGTTTCCGGTATGCGTATTGTCCAAAGCTTTGGTGCAGAGGAGGAAACCAGAGATACTTTCCACGATTTGCTTGATCAGCAGTACCATTCTTTTAAAAAAGCGGTATCCTATAATGATGCCTTCGGCTCCGTGATTGATTTTTGCTGGGGCCTTGGACTCATCTGCCTCTATTACACCGGCGTAAAACTCATCGGTGCAGAAGCAGCTCCCGTTGGTACCCTGATTGCTTTTTCCAGCTACATCTCCATGTTCTGGAACCCGATTGCCAATCTGGGTAATTTCTATAACCAGCTGATTACTAACATTACCGGCGCTGAACGTATCTTTGAAATTCTGGATACCGAACCGGAAATCGCTGATAAAGAGGGGGTTATCGAACTTCCTGACATCGAAGGCCGTGTTGATTTCGAACATGTTACCTTTGCTTATGATGAAAACAGCAAGGTGTTAGAAAACGTAAGTTTCCATATCAATCCGGGAGAAACCATTGCCCTGGTTGGACCAACCGGTGCCGGAAAAACCACCATTGTTAACCTGATCAGTCGTTTTTACGACGTACAGGAGGGCCGGATTTTAGTGGACGGACACGATTTGCGTGATGTTTCCTTAGAAAGCCTCCGGGCTCAGATGGGCGTTATGACCCAGGATAATTTCCTGTTCACCGGCACCATCAAAGAAAACATCCGTTACGGTAAGCTGGATGCCACCGATGAAGAAATCATTGCTGCTGCCAAGGCAGTTAACGCCCATGACTTTATTATGAAAATGGAAAATGGCTACGATACGGAGCTGAAAGAACGCGGTGCCGGTCTTTCCATTGGACAGAGGCAGCTGCTGGCCTTTGCCCGCACTATGGTATCCATGCCGAAAATCCTGATTTTAGACGAAGCAACCTCCAGTATTGACACCCACACCGAGCTGATGGTGCAGGCGGGCATCGAGGCCTTACTTGCAGGCCGCACATCCTTCGTTATTGCCCATCGTCTTTCCACCATCCAAAAGGCCGACCGTATCTTTGTCATCGACAAGGGCGGTATTGTGGAAGCCGGTACTGCCAAAGAGCTGCTGGCCAAAAAGGGCGCCTACTACGACCTTTATATGGCACAGTTCAAAAACATTGCATAAATTTAGAATTTGCCACACTTCTGCCCTAAACAAAGAGCAAAATAAGGCAAAGCGTTTTGTATTAACACTTTAAATCAATAAACTGAATTTATGGAGAATACCATGGCAGATATCGCAATACAACCTATTCTTGAACATACGAAAAAAGATTATCTCATAGAAGTTCCCGGTTCCAAAAGTATCACGAACCGGGCACTTCTGCTTGCCGCTTTGGCAAAAGGAAAAAGCACCCTCTCCGGCGTGCTTTTTTCCGATGATTCCAGACATTTTTTGCAAAGTCTCGTTTCCCTGGGCTTCCGGGTAGAAATTGATGAAGACACCAAACAGGTTACCGTATACGGCGAAGGCGGCAACATTCCTAAAAAGGATGCCACCATCAATGTAGGAAGCGCCGGCACTGCTGCCAGATTTCTGACCGCGTTTCTCGGAATTTCCCGGTGTCATTGCCATATTGATGCCTCTGAGCAGATGAAAAAACGTCCGATGAAAGAGTTGTTTACCGCCCTTTCTTCTTTAGGAAGCACCTTTTCCTTCACGGAAAAAGAAGATTTTCTTCCGGTAGAGTTTGCCAATGATGCACCGTTATCCGCCACGGAAGTTACGGTGGATATCGACAAGAGCAGCCAGTTTTTAAGCGCGCTCCTAATTTCCGCCTGCCTGTTTCCGGGAGACTTTACGGTTCATGTAACCGGAACCCACGGCATGGCATATATCGACATGACCGTTGCCATGATGCAGCAGTTTGGCGTCCGTGTGGAAAAGCCGGACGACAAGACCTTTTTCGTTCCGGGAGGCCAAACCTACACTGCAAGAGATTATTTCATCGAACCGGACATGTCCGCTGCCTGCTACTTTTACGCTATGACACCGCTCCTTGGCATCTCCATGACCGTACCGCATATCCCGGAGCAGTCTCTGCAGGGTGATGTACAGTTTCTTACGGTTTTACAACAGATGGGCTGCACCGTTACTTATGATGCAAACAAGGGAAGCTTTGTTGCCACCGGAGCAGACAATCGCAGTTTTTCCGGTGTTTCTGTCAACCTTGGTTCTTTTTCCGACCAGTCCATGACGCTGGCAGCTATTGCTCCGTTTGCAACCAGCAAAACTACAATCACCGGCATTTCCCATATCAAACATCAGGAGTGCGACCGGTTCCATGCTATTATTAACGAGCTGACACGGGTTGGCATTACCTGTCGTGAACTCAACGCCGGAGACGGCCTGGAAATCGAGCCGGGCATCCCACATGGGGCCGAAATTGAAACCTACGATGACCACCGCATGGCCATGGCATTTTCCCTGCTCGGTTTGAAAACGGAAGGTATTGTTATTAAGAATGCAGAATGCTGTAAAAAAACATTTGAAACCTATTTTGAAGTGCTGAAACAAATGTATGAATAAAAATATAAAAATTTGAGGCCCGCAAACGCAGGCCTCTTTTTTTCTTACGGAAAGACTACACACCCTCTCCATCAAATGCAGGAATAAAACTTTCTTCTGCGGTCTCGCCTTCCTGGATAAACCCGTTTTCAATCCCAAGTTCTATGGCGTAATCCACAATTTCCTCGTATTCCTCCTCCGTTATCCTCCGATTCAGCTCCGGATATTTCTCCACATGGGAAAGAGGTGTATACTGATTCATAATGCTGATAAAGACGGAATCTCCAAAGGTTTCATAAAGAAATTTCAGCACTGCTTTGGAATCCTCCTTGCAGCCCGGAAGCAGCAAATGCCGCACAATCATACCTTTTTTCATGATACCCCGTTCATCAAACTCCGGTTCTCCTACCTGGCGGAACATCTCTTTCAATGCCGCCGCTGCCACTTGCGGGTAGTCCACCGCACGAGAATATTTTGCCGCAAGAGCGCTATCCGTGTATTTGTAATCTGCCAGATAAATATCGATGAGTCCTTCCATCCCCCGCAGAGCTTCCGCCGAATCATAGGAGGAAGTGTTGGCAATCACCGGGATACGAAGCTTTTCTTTTACTAAAAGTAATGCCTCTTTGATTTGTGCATAATAGTGGGACGGTGTCACCAGATTGATGTTGTTGGCTCCCTTTTCCTGCAGTTCCAGAAAAATTTCCGACAACCGCTCCACGGAAATGGTCTTTCCCCGGACGCCGGCAGCAATTTCTACGTTTTGGCAATAGACGCACCGTAAATTGCAACCGGAAAAAAATACGGTGCCGGAGCCTTCTTCCCCGGAAACACACGGCTCCTCCCAAAAATGCAATGCCGCCCTTGCCACCTTGGGCAGGACGGACACCTGACAATAGCCGTAGGAGGACGCTTCGCCCTCCCTACGGTCTTTATTACATTTTCTCGGACATTCTGTACAGCCCATATAAACTCCTCTGTAAGTACGTTATTTCAGCTCATCACGATGACGTGGCGCCATTCGCTGCCAGGCAGCGCATTACCTCAGCTCATCACGATGACGTGGCGCCATTCGCTGCCTTGGGATAGTAATAGTAAAGCTGGTTCCTACGGTATACTGAGTCCGGACCTTTATGGTGCCCGCATGGGCAAGGATAATCAGTCTCGCAATAGAAAGTCCCAGTCCATGACCATCTATCTTGCCGCGGATATCATCCGAACGGTAAAACCGCTCAAACATGTGATCCACGTCTTCTCTCTTCATGCCCCGGCCGGTATCTTCCACCGTCAGCACACAGTTGCCATTTACATTTTCACATCCGATGGTAATGGTATCGCCTTCATCGGAATATTTAATTGCATTATCGATAAGTACACGGATTGCCTGCTTTAGCAGCTGGTCATCACCGTATACCGAAACATTCTGAATCAGTCTTGCCTTGATTTTTCTGTTTTCTGTCACCATGCGGGTTTCTTTTACCATGTCCTCCACAACCTCACCCATGGAGAACCACTCCTTCTGCACCTTCAGTGTTTTTCTGTCGTGGCGGGATAGGAACAGAAGCTTTTCCACCAATTCCTGCATGGCTTTGGACTCGTCTCCGATGGCCTCCACAGCCTCGTTTAAAATTTCCGGATCGGAGGAGCCCCAACGGGACAACATTCTGCTATATCCCTGAATTACCGCAATCGGCGTCCGCAGTTCGTGAGAAGCGTTGGAAACAAACTGCTTCTGGCTTTCATAAGAAAGCTCTAAGCGGTCCAGCATATCGTTAAATACCTGGGTTAACTCCCGCAATTCTTTCTGGGTTCCCCGTACCGGAAGACGCTCGCTGTGCAGATTCGTTACCGTTAAGTTTCTTGCCATTTCCGTTAGATTACTGATTGGTTTGAAAATTCTCTTATTATCCCGTCTGCTTTCCCAAATGATAAACAGCATAAGGAGCAGATATACCAAGGACGCATTTTTTAGGAAGGAGGCCGCTTTGAAAAGTCCTTCCGACATATCATAGTAAAAATAGATTTCATACTCCTGGCCTTTTCGGAAAATCTCCTGCCTGTCCTGAATTAAAAGCTTCCATTCTCCGTCTTCCCGTCCAAGATAAAAGTACCGGAACAGATAAAAATGCTCCTGCCAGTTTTCTTCACTGTCGGAATACAGCTCCGTTGTTTCCTCACCATCTTTCCAAAAAACGGCTAAATCCTCCGGTTGTTCCTGCACGGCATACTCCACGAATTTTTCTTCATCCATTTCCAGCAAAACTACCATTTGCTCCACAATATCCGCAGAAGCTTTCATTTCCTCCCTGATATATAAAAAACCTAAAATCAGGAAGAAAATAATACCATTAATAAGAAAAAAGCGCAGGTAATTTAAGGACACGCGAAAGGACAAAGAGAGTCTGAAATTCTTTGCACCCTCTTTGATCCATCTCATCTGCCTTTTCCATCTTCCCTGCTGCTTTTCCATAAGTTATTCCTCTTTAATCATGTATCCGATGCCACGAATGGTTTCTATCATGTGAATTCCGTACTTGTCATCGATTTTCTGGCGTAAATAGCGGACATACACGTCCACCACGTTGGTATCTCCCATGTACTCATAGCCCCAAACCGTACTTAACAGCTGTTCTCTGGACATGGCAATATTTTTATTGCGGAGCAGACACTCTAACAGATCATACTCCTTCTTTGTTAACGTAAGTTCTTCTCCGTTATACTCGCAGGAATGAGCCGCCGTGTTTAACTCCAGTGCCCCAAACTTTAAATCGTCTTTCTCTGCTTCTTCCTGATGCTTGGAGGAATGTCTGGTTAAGGTTACACGAATCCGGGCCAGCAATTCTTCTATGGCAAACGGCTTTGTCATATAGTCATCGGCACCCATATCAAGACCTGCCACCTTATCCGTTACATCATCTTTGGCAGTCAGCATAATAATCGGCACCTGCGACTCCATCCGGACTCTGCGGCACACCTCAATACCGGACAGGCCCGGCAACATAATGTCAAGCAGTACCAGATCCACATCCTTTTGAAGTGCCATCTCAAGACCGGTTCTTCCGTCTGCCGCATGAGCCACTTCATATCCTTCGTGTTTTAATTCTAATTCCAAAAAGCGTGCGATTTTTGCTTCATCCTCAACAATTAAAATTTTTGCCATACTAGTTTTCTCCTTCTTTTTCTTCTGCCGGTTCCGGCTTTGCTTCCTTATCCACAACTGCACCACGTTTTGTTCCAAGATATCCACAAAGCAGAATTGTTCCAACCCCCGCCGCCAGGATAAATAAAGAAATAAACTGGGACGTGGAGAGAAGATTTACATTTCCTCTCGGATCATTTCTGAGATATTCCAGGAAGAAGCGGCCGATGCTGTAAAATACCAGATAAAAGCCTGCCACCTGACCACTGTGTTTCACTACTTTCTTGATTAGGAAAGCTAAAATAAAGAAATGTGCAAAGTTAAGCAATGCCATAATCATTTGCGTAGGAATCAGGGCAACGCCGTTTGGAGCAAAATCCGAAGATTCATAAATTACATGGAACCAGCTATCGGTTTCCCGTCCGTAGCAGCAGCCTGCAAACATACAGCCTATACGGCCAAAGCCCTGGGCAATGGCAATGGACGGCATTACCAGATCAAAGTATTTTAAAAATTCCAGCTTTCTTATTCTGCAGTATAAATAGCCCACACCAATGCCGCCGATAATTCCGCCATATACTACAAATCCATGGGTAACGTCTAACAAAAGTGACGGATTTGCAATAATTTCTTTAATTTCCACAATATAAAACAGTAGTTTTGCACCTACAATTCCGCCAACCAGGCAGCTAACGGTAATCCAAAACAGCTCGTCCGGATTTAATCCCTGTTTCTTGGCACGATATTCGCCCACCGTATATGCCACAATTACACCTATTGCAATCATCAATCCGTATCCGTATACCGTAAAGGAACCTATCTGAAGTAATTCATTATTCCAGCCTTTCATGTTCAGCCTCCCTTGTTTTCAAAAAAATCGTTCGCTTCTATTATAGGGTTAATCCGCATCTTCTGCAAGCCTTTTTGCACTTGAAAGGATTAAAGTTTCATTAAAAGTAAAAGAAGAAATCCCCGGCAGAACTTCTTCCGCCGGGGATATACTATACATTTTTATTATTGTTCAGATATAACAGAAAATTATGAAATTTTCTGTTATCAAGTATTACAGAACAGACTTAACAGCCTTAACAACGTTCTCTGTTGTGAAGCCAAACTTCTCAAACAGAGTTGCTGCAGGAGCGGAAGCACCGAAACCGGTCATGGAAACGATAGCACCGTCTAAACCAACGTACTTGCCCCAGCCGTAATCGATAAGAGCTTCTACTGCTACTCTTGCACGAACGTTCTTTGGAAGGATGGATTCCTTGTACTCTGCAGACTGCTCTTCGAACAGGTCCATACATGGCATGGAAACTACTCTTACGTCAACGCCTTCCTTTGCGAGCTCGGCCTTTGCATTAACAGCCAGCTGTACTTCGGAACCGGTAGCGATAATGATAGCGTCAGGAGTTGCCTTTGCGGAATCTTCTAAAATGTATGCACCCTTTAATGCTTCCTTGGAGGAACCTGCTAACTGAGGCAGATTCTGTCTTGTCAGAACTAAAGCGGTAGGAGTTTCCTTAGAAGTAGCTGCACTGTACCATGCTGCGATGGTTTCTGTTGCGTCTGCCGGACGGAATACATGGAAGTTCGGCATGGAACGAAGCATTGCAAGCTGCTCGATTGGCTCATGGGTAGGACCGTCTTCACCTACACCGATACTGTCGTGTGTCAGCACGTATGTAGTAGGAATTCTCATGATGGAGGACAGTCTTGCCATTGGCTTTACATAATCACTGAATACGAAGAATGTGGAAACAAACGCACGCATTCCGTGTAATGTCATACCGTTGCCGATAGCTGGCATTGCCAGCTCACGAACACCAAAGTGTAAGTTTCTGCCGGTATAATCATCCTTGGAGAAATCGCCTAAATCCTTCATGTAAGTCTTTGTGGAAGGAGAAAGGTCAGCCGCACCGCCGATTAAGTTTGGCACATACTTTGCTAATCTGTTGAGAACAACACCGGAAAGGTTTCTGGTTGCTTCCGGCTTTTCGTCGTATGCCCAGAATTCTTCGTTGTTGATTAAATCCTTTGCTGCGTCCATATCGAACTGTGCATCCCAAGCTTCCTTCATTTCAGGGAACTTAGCACAGTATTCAGCGAACATAGCATTCCAAGCTTCCTCATCCTTAGCCTTAGCTTCGGAGATTGCCTTGTAGTTAGCGTAAACTTCCTCAGGCACATAGAAAGCTTCTTTACTTGGCCAGCCAAGGTTTTCCTTTAATGCTGCCACGTTTTCATCACCGAGAGGTTCACCGTGAGCACTTGCCTTACCCTGCTTTGCAGGACAGCCGTAACCAATCTGTGTCTTTACCATAATCATGGAAGGACGTGTGGTATCAGCCTTTGCCTCTGCGATTGCTGCATGGATAGCGTCTAAATCGTTACCATCCTCTACAACGAGAGTCTGGAAACCGAAAGCGTCGAAACGCTTCTGAACATCTTCTGTGAACGCGATGTCGGTACTGCCTTCGATGGAAATCTTATTGGAATCGTAAATTACGATTAACTTGCTTAAGCCAAGAGTTCCTGCTAAGGAGAATGCTTCGGAAGAAATACCTTCCATCATACATCCGTCGCCACCAAGAACGTAGGTGTAGTGATCAACAACCGGGAAGCCATCCTTATTGAACTTTGCGGCAAGATGAGCTTCTGCCATTGCCATACCGACAGCCATTGCCATACCTGCACCAAGAGGGCCTGTAGTAGCTTCAACACCCTTTGTGTGTCTGTACTCAGGATGACCCGGAGTTAAGGAGTCGAGCTGTCTGAACTGCATTAAATCTTCCTTTGTAAGGCCATAGCCAAACAGATGAAGAAGGGAATATAAAAGTGTAGATCCGTGACCGCCGGAAAGGATGAAACGGTCTCTGTTTGCCCAATCAGGATTTGCAGGATTGTGCTTCATTTCCTTTGCCCAGATTTCATAAGCCACTGCTGCACAGCCAAGAGGGAGACCCGGATGACCGGACTTTGCCTTCTGCACTGCATCAGCTGCCAATACACGGATTGCATTAACGGACATTGTATCAATGTTATTCATGTTCGTAAATTCCTTTCTGATTTGTTTCTTATTTTGCCAGTTTAGAGCAGACTGACCTTCAGCCTGCTCTAACTATGTTCTTATTGATTATTCACCAAAAACAGCCTTGTAGTCCTTCTGGAACTTTTCAATACCCTGATCTGTTAAAGGATGCTTTGTCATCTGCTCGATTACGCCGTAAGGAACGGTTGCGATATCAGCACCTGCAAGAGCACAGTCAGTAACATGAATTGGATTTCTAACGCTTGCTGCGATGATTTCTGTTTCTAATCCGTAGATATCGAAAATCTCGGAAATGGTGCGGATTAAATCAATACCCGGCTGGGAAATGTCATCTAATCTGCCAAGGAATGGGGAAACGTAGGTAGCACCTGCTCTTGCAGCAAGTAAAGCCTGATTAGCGGAGAAGATTAAAGTAACGTTTGTCTTGATTCCTTCGGAAGCAAGAACCTTAGTAGCCTTTAAGCCTTCTACTGTCATAGGAATCTTAACTACCATGTTAGGATGGATCTTAGCGATTTCTCTACCTTCAGCGATCATGCCTTCTGCATCCACTGTAGTAGCCTTAACTTCGCCACTGATCGGACCATCAACAATACTTGTGATTTCCTTGATAACTTCTACAAAGTCTCTGCCTTCCTTTGCAATCAGGGATGGATTAGTTGTTACACCGCAAATAACTCCCATATCATTTGCCTTCTTGATGTCTGCCACATTCGCTGTGTCGATAAAGAATTTCATTGTAATTTCCTCCTTTTATTAAAGTAAAAACTTAAATAGTTCACTTTTCAGTTTCATTATAACCCGTCTGCGGATTTTTTTCCAGTACTTTTTGAAAATTTGTTAAAAAATTTTCATTCTCTGCTTAAAAGCATAGATTATTTCAACTCATCCAACGTTCCGAACCGGTATCCCTGTTCTTTTAAATATGTAATGAGGTCATCCATAGCTTCCATATTAGATACAGAATCATTGTGCATCAATGGAATAGCACCGTTGTGATGATATGTGGCAAAGTGGTCTAGCACATATTCTTTTCCCGGTTGGTTATTGACATCATAATCTCGGTATGCCATGCTCCAAAAAATAGTTTTATATCCGAGGTCCTTAGTAATCTGCATGGTGCGCTTGCTGTATGCTCCTTCCGGCGGACGGAAAAACGGCGCCATCTGCGCTCCCGTAAGTTCATAGAAGTATTCCGCGCAGTCTGCGATTTCCTTCACAATCTCTTCATCCGATAATTCTGTCAGGTCTTTATGGCTTACGGAGTGATTTGCAACGGTATGTCCTTCGTCTACCATCCGGCGCAATTCCTTCACACTATCTTCCATAAACATATTGGTTACAAAGAACGTTACCCTTATGTCATGCTTCTTAAAAACATCTAAAATAGCCATCGTATTTGGACTTTCATATCCGCAATCCATGGTCAGATATATAACCTTATCCTCATCTGATACAAATTTGTTCCGATAAAACCCTTGATATTCCTCTATATCAAATATCTCTCCACTTCCGGATGGCACGTGATTTTCCTTTCTTCTAAACCACCAACTGTCTTTTTCATTCTCCAAAGAAGCGTACACCCCATCTACACTGTTTTGCAATACCTGCATTTTTGCTTCTGTCCTTGCTTCTTCCGAGATTGGCGTCATTGTTGCCGTTGGGCTTGCTGTTGGTGTTAGAGTTGGTGTTGACGTTGGCAACGGTGTTGGTGTTGGCACTGGTGTTTCTGTTGGCAGTGGTGTCAGCGTCGCCGTTGGACTTGGCGTTTCTGTTGGCAGCGGTGTCAGCGTCGCCGTTGGACTTGGTGTTTCCGCTGGTGCTAATGTTGCTGTTGGCAACGGTTGATTTGACTGATCTTCCATAAATGCTACATCTTGCGCGAAACAATATATAAGCACAAAAATACAAACTGTATGTCCTAGGATGATTGCTAATTTTTTTAAATTATCTGACATTATTTCTTTATTCCTCTTTCTATGCTACTCCTACTGCAGCATACTCATTTTATCACAGAAAGATCATTCTTTCTATGCTTTCTTTTCTAATATTTTTTAATAATTACAATTAAGAAATTTTACTGCGATAAACAAAGCTTTCTCCTTCGCGCAAGCGCGCATCAAAAGCGGAGCGTTTTTTTACAGGAACGTCCTATAACGAAAAAAAGACCTCTCTCCATTTTGAGAAAAGTCTTTCAGCATGAGTCACGCGGGAAGTCGGAGGCCAAGCGGTCTTAGGAAGGCAAGACTCACT
>JAZQJL010000331.1:0-4507 GCA_045541595.1 Lachnospiraceae bacterium
CACCTTCAGATAATGAGGGTTCTTCGGATCCATCTCGATTTTTTCTCTGATTTTTCGGATATGCACCATCACCGTGTCTGTGGTGATGGCCTTTTCGTTCCACACTCTTTCATACAATTCCTCCGCAGAAAACACCCGGCCCGGGTGCTTCATCAGAAGCGCCAGTACTTTAAATTCCAGTGGTGTCAGCTTCACAGGATTGCCGTCCAATGTTACGGAAGCCTTTTCTTCATCCAATTCCAGTCCGCCCACTACATAAATATTTTCCTTCGGCATCTCTATCCTGCCGTCCACCGCTTCCCTGTATTTGCGATATCGTCGCAGCTGGGAATTGACTCTTGCCATCAGTTCCATCGGTGCAAAAGGCTTAGTTACATAATCGTCTGCCCCCACATTCAGTCCCGTAATTTTATCAATTTCTTCCGACTTTGCCGTCAGCATAATTACCGGAAAATCATACTTTTCCCTAAGACGCATGGTCATGGTGATACCATCCATCTTCGGCATCATGAGATCCACAATGGCCAGATGGATTTCTTCTTTCTCTATAACATCCAATCCTTCGATTCCGTTTCCGGCACCGAATACAACATACCCCTGGTTCTTTAAATAAATCCTGATGCCCTCTAAAATTTCTTTATCATCTTCCACTACTAAAACGTGATTGTATTCCATCTTCTCCCACCCTTTTGTGTTACATGTCTTACTTACTCTCCCAGTATACTAAAAAAATCTTAAGAAGTCCCGTGAAAAAACGAAAGATTTTCTTAAGATTTTTGTTAGTTTTTCTTTATTTACTGCATTCGTGCAACAGGCCCATCTTTAATTCAAACATAGCAGGACTCATATCCAGGTAATGCGGATGGGAATTTTCAAAGCGCTGCTCCTCCTGCCAGATTTCATTATCCAGCTGATGACGCACATAGGCACGGATTTCGTTCAGCTTTGGCAGCTCGTAAACCATCTTGCCGTCTTTAAATATCTGCTGATGCAGCTTTTTGAAGGTGCACTCTTCAAAGCAGCGGTTCTTCCAGTATTTCAGCGGGTCCACATAACGTACCGGTTGGGAGGTATCAATGACTTCCCCCTTTACGGTTAAGTAATCGGCCACTGCCTTGCCGTCTTTATCATACACCCGATACAACTCCTTAATGCCCGGATTTGTAATCTTTTCCACCGTTTCGGAAATCTTGATTTTTGGCTGAAACTCTCCGTCCTTTTTGACTGCTGCCAGCTTATACACCGCACCAAACACCGGATTGGTAGAGGAGGTAATTAACTTTTCTCCCACACCATAGCTGTCGATGAGTGCACCCTGACGGTTTAAGGAATTGATGGTATATTCATCCAAACCATTGGAAGCCACAATGATGCAGTCCGTAAGGCCGGCAGCATCCAGCTGCTTTCTGGCTTCTTTGGAAAGGTATGCCAGGTCGCCGGAATCCAGACGGATGCCTTTTAACCTGCAGCCCTTTGGCTCCAGCACTTCTTTTGCCACACGGATGGCATTGGGCACGCCGCTCTTTAGCACATCGTAGGTATCCACCAAAAGCACAGTGGAATCCGGATAACTTTCCGCATAGGCTTTAAACGCCTCGTACTCGCTTTCAAAGGACATAACCCAGCTATGTGCCATGGTGCCGGAAATCGGAATCCCGAACATTTTGCCCGCCAGTACGGTTGCCGTACCGGAAGCGCCGCCGATATAAGCTGCTCTGGCGCCATACACCGCCGCATCCACATTGTGGGCTCTTCTTGCACCAAAGTCGGATACCGGCTTTCCCTTGGCAGACCGTACAATACGGTTGGTCTTGGTGGCAATCAGGGATTGGTGATTGATTTCCAAAAGAATTGCCGTTTCAATCAACTGGGCATCAATGAGAGGTGCCACCACCGTCATAATCGGCTCATTCGGAAACATGATGGTGCCTTCCGGCATAGCGGTAATATCACCGCGGAATTTGAAATTCCGTAAATACTGTAAAAATTCTTCCGTGAACAGGTTGCGGCTACGCAGATATTCCACATCTTCCTCAGAAAAATGCAGATTCTGAATATATTCAATGACCTGCTCCAATCCTGCAAAAATCGCAAAACCCGCGTTATCCGGATTCTTGCGGTAAAATACGTCAAAGGCCACCACTGTGTCCTGGGCTCCCTGATTTAAATAACCGTTGGACATGGTCAGCTCATACATGTCCATCACCATGGAAATATTTCTTTCGTTAAACTGTGTGCTCATGGCATGCCTCCATTTCTTGAAAACATCGGGTACTACTTTTGTAGAATTCTACTCATTGTACACGGTTACCTGGCACATTTTCATAGCTGCCAGCGCATTTAAATGACTCTCCGGTGTTACTCCTGCGCAGCAGGAAGCATCCACTACGACCGGCACTTCCGTCAGGTTTGCCTTAATGACAAAAGCATTGGAAATCACGCAGATATCAGTACACAAACCGCAAAGCTCAATCTCCTCAATGACTTCTTTCTCATTTTCTTCCGCCAGATACTTTGCCAGGTCCACACTGCCAAAGGTTGGCTTGTTAAATACTTTGTGCCCGAGGCTCAGCTTTTCTAATTCGTCCGCCAGCATCCAGCCCCAGCTTCCTTCGATGCAATGCTCCACGGGAAGGTTCTTTCCTTCCTGGGTAGATAAATACCCGGCTCCGTGAGTATCTTTTGTGTAAATTACGGTGCCGTCAAAACTCTTTACCTTTTCGATTACCTTTGGCAAAATGCCTTCCGCCTCTTTGGTTCCCAGACTTCCTGTGATAAAGTCGTTCTGCATATCCACAACGATTAAATACTTCATGCCAATCCTCCCCTTATTTTCCGCAAACAATTCCACTAAGTTACTTTGTTAGAACTATACCATTTCATTCTGTTTTTTTCAATACCATCTTGCATCAATCGAAGATTGGGACTATAATTCATATCAAATCGTTTTTACCAAAGGTGACTTATGAAAACTACATACACTCTAAAACAAAATAAAACAGCTCTTCTGCAGGGCTTCCGTGACGGCATTCCCATCGGCCTTGGTTATTTTGCCGTAGCCTTTTCTTTGGGCATTGCAGCAAAAAACGCCGGACTTACACCGTTCCAGGCTTTTTTAGCAAGTGCCCTGTGTCATGCTTCCGCAGGAGAATACGCCGGCTTTACCGTGATTGCCGCCGCTGCCTCCTTTTTGGAAATTGCCACAATTACTCTCATTGCCAATGCAAGATATTTGCTGATGAGCTGCGCCATGAGCCAGCGCATTGATCCTAAGATGCCATTTTTTCACCGGTTCATTATGTCCTTTTATATCACGGACGAGCTCTTTGGTATTGCCATCGCCCGTCCCGGCTACTTAAATCCGTGGTATACCTATGGTGCCGTGCTGTTTGCCTCCCCATGCTGGGCTGTGGGAACCGCCCTGGGTGCCCTGGCAGGAAATCTGCTGCCACTGCGTCTGGTTAGTGCCTTCAGCGTGGCTCTGTACGGAATGTTCCTCGCCATTTTTATTCCGCCGGCAAGAAAGAACAGGGTTATCCTTGGCATTGTCATCCTCTGCTTTGCCGCCAGCGGTCTGGCCTCCTTCCTCCCGGTCGTTTCCGATTGGTCGGAAGGCACCCGCACCATTCTTCTTACGTTAATTATCTCTGCAGGCGCGGCCTTGCTATTCCCAAGAAACGAGGAAGAGGAGGAACAAGGCCATGAATAAAAATTATATTTACATTCTTATTATGGCAGGCGTTTCTTTCTTAATTCGCGCCCTACCGATGACACTGTTCCGAAAGCAGATTAAAAGCCGCTTTATCCGGTCCTTTTTATATTATGTGCCATACGTTACCCTTTCCGTCATGACCTTCCCGGCCATTGTACACGCCACCGAAAATCCGGTTTCCGGTGCAATCGCTCTGGTCATCGGAATCCTGGCTGCATGGTTCGGCGCAGATTTATTTAAAACAGCAATCATCTGCTGCGGTGCCGTATTTTTGCTGGAATGGTTTATTTAAATAATATGGAAAAAGCGCAGGACATGCATATTCCTGCGCTTTTCTTATTGCATATCAATTAAAATTGCACGGCATGGAGCTCCGTCCGCCCCTGCCAGATTCAGTGGCGCCGCATTTAAAAGATACCTTCCCTCCGGCACCTTGGACAAACGAATGCCTTCCAGCAGAACTACTTCCGCTCCAAGAAGTACTTTGTGCACTGCCATAGGTGCGTTTTCCGGTCCGACGGTCTGGGATTCATTGCCCACTAAAAGAAGCTTTTCCTTAGCAAATACTTCGGCAGCTTCCAAAGAAACCTCTGCAGCTCCCTTAATTAAAATCCGTTTTGCTGCTTCCGGATTTGCTGTTTTTACCGCCTTTTGCAGTATTTTGCGGGCATCCTCCGCCGTTACCACTCCCTGATGCTCTGCCACATAGCACAGTCCCACAAACTGTTCTAACGAAATCTGCTCCACGGTTTTTCCGTCATTGATAAAATGATATGGCGCATCCACATGGGTGCC
>JAZQJL010000332.1:0-6105 GCA_045541595.1 Lachnospiraceae bacterium
ATCTGGAAGATACGTACCCAGTCCTGAGTGGTTAAGTCGGAGAAGCCTCTTGCCATGTCGCCGCGGGCACTGTCTACATAACGGCTGATGGAGTGAAGATGATCACCGGTGGCAAAACAGTCACGCTCTAAGATTTCATAGCTTTCTGCCATGGACTCGATGGAGCGGAGGAAGCTTTCCGTAACGGTGGTCTGTGTATTTACCGCATCGTGGATGTTGTTAATACGGCCATTGATTAAATCCATGTGCTCGCTCATATTATTGATGTCCTGAACGGAATTCTGCACATGACCATTGCTTTCATTTAGCTGCTCGGTAGTGGTATCTACCAGCTCTTTTAATTCGTTAAGACTGGCTTTTAATTCCCCTACATAATCAACAACCATGTCGGCAGACTGAGCGGTGTTCGCAGACAGGTCTTTTACCTGACCGGCAACGATGGCAAAACCACGGCCCGCTTCACCGGCACGGGCTGCTTCGATGGAAGCATTTAACGCCAGAAGATTACTCTGGTTGGCCAGCTTTTTAACGATGTCGATAATGTTGTTAATCTGCTCGATTTTCTCTTCGAAAACGGCAACCTTTTCGTGGATGCCCTGAATCTGGTTTACGGAATCGGAAACGGCTTCGATGGTTTTGTTCATGTTGCTTACACTGGCAGAAGAAACTTCGATTGCCGCCTGAGCTTCCTCACGGATGTGATCTACTTCCTCGGAAATGCTGTGGATGGAAGACTCAAACTCTTTACTGGAGGCTGTCATGCTTTGAATGGAACTGGTTTGTGCCATTACCTGCTCAATCATTTCTTTTACGCAGGAATTGTCACCGATGTGCTCCATAGCCTCGTTCATACGCATAACATAGTTGTTGTTTGACTTTTTGAGAACAGTCATCATGTCATTAAACTTTTCTGCCACCTCCGGATCGGAATATACGGAAGTGTCGATGTTGGCATACTTGCCGTCGATGAACTGCTGCATAGCATCCAGAAGCATCTGTTTTTCGTTAGTTGCGTTTGTTTTTTTGTCTTTTTTCTTGAACATATAGAAAACCCCTTTACTCTTTGGCATCTAAGTGCAGAAATGCCGATAATTGTGTGCTATTTTATGTACTCTGCCATACATTTGGTCAGTTCAGAAAATCTGCCCTGATGAATGTAGGTCAAAAGCCTGTTTGTAGAACGAAGTGCCTGTGTCAACATGTCTGTTGTAATGAGTCCCTGCTCCAGGGCGTCGGCTGCTTCGTCAAGGTCAACAACACGGACGGTGCCGTCCGGGAAAATGACCACATCGATTAAAAGGTCGGAAAAAATAAGCTTGTCATCTTCTGCAGATTCGATAATGATGTCACAATACCAACGGGTAAATGTGCCGTCCGCCCCGTAATGCCGACTGATTTTAAAGCCTTCTTTACGGTAATAGGCGGAGATGCCGGAGGCGAAATCAGCCCGCGGCTTGAGCGTAGTCCAGGAGGTGAGGATGACTTCCTCATCCATAGACAGGATAGTATCATCTTTAAGGAGCTTTAACTCATCGGGGATGAAACGTCTGCGATAGAGTTTGATATCTGACTGCATTGGAAATCGCCCTCCCTTTATATCTTTTATCGACATAAATCTTTATAACTTAAGTATATCACAGAAACAGGAAATTTGCACTACTTTTTCCACGTAGACGGATAAAATAATAAAATCATCGGAATAATCTCTAAACGGCCGGCCAACATGTCGAACATGAGGACGAATTTAGAGAAATTTGAGAAGGCGGAAAAGTTGCCTGTGGCGCCGACCATATTCAAGCCGGGACCGATGTTATTTAATGTAGCAGCAATTGCCGTAAAGTTTGTGGTAGTGTCAAATCCGTCCAGGGAAACCAATAAGAAGGAAGCGATAAATACCACAACATAAGTCATTAACAATACATTGCAGGAATGCGCGGTAGCATGAGGAATTTCCTTTCCGTCCATTTTTAAAACGTGAACGCGGCGGGGATGAATTTGCTGCATCAGTTCCTTACCCACCTGCTTTAAATAAATCATAATACGGGATACTTTGATACCACCGCCGGTGGAACCTGCACAGGCTCCGATAAACATTAAGCACACCATCAACCCGCGGGAAAATTCAGGCCACAAATTGAAATCGGTAGTGGCGTAGCCGGTAGTAGTCATGATGGAGGCCACCTGGAAGGTGACGTGTAATAAGCTTTCTCCTAACTTATAGCCGTGGGAGACCAGGTTAATCATCAGCAAGGCAACTGCTCCGGCATAAATACCAAAGTACCAGCGCACTTCTTCCATTTTAACGGCATCTCTTATCCTGCGAATCAGGATGTAATAATAGAACGTAAAGTTAACACCGAATAAAAACATGGAAACGGTGAGAACAGTTTGTAAATAAGGAGAGTAACCGGCAATGCTGTCATTTTTGATACCGAACCCGCCGGTGCCTGCTGCACCAAATGCATGGCAGAGCGATTCAAACAGAGTCATTCCGCCGAATAACAGAAATAGTACGGTTACAATCGTCATTACAAAATAAATGGCATATAAAATAAATGCAGTTTGACGCATTTTTGGAACCAATTTACCAACGGAAGGCCCCGGAGATTCTGCTTTGAGCAGATTCATGGTGGAGCCGCCGGTCATTGGAAGGATAGCCAAAATGAATACCAGCACACCCATACCGCCAATCCAGTGGCTGAAACTTCTGAAAAAGAGGTTGGCGTGGGAAAGAGCTTCTACATTGGTTAAAATACTGGAGCCGGTGGTGGTATAGCCGGAAATAATTTCAAATAAGGCATCCACATAGGATGGAATATCGCCGTTTAACACAAATGGAATGGCTCCTGTCATGCTGAGGATAATCCAGCTTAAGGCTACGGCCACGAAACCTTCTTTAGCATAGAAGGTACTGCTTTTTGACTTTAAGCGTCGAAATAAAATTCCGACAATAGTACAACAGACGGCAATGATAAAGTATACCAGTGCATCGTGATATTCTTTATAGATAAGACCGACCAGACAGGGAGGGAGCATGAAAATTCCCTGTAATCCCAATACCCAGCCGAGAATGTTGATAATGATGGAATAATTCATAGGCTTGTCCTCTTTTATTCTGCTAAGATATCGGAAATATCCTGAAGACCTTTGTTTGTGGTTACAACAATGACGGTATCGCCAAGCTCAATGGTATCACGACCGGATGGGGTAATAATCTGCTTGCCGCGGACGATACAGCAGACGAGCAGATTGGATTTTAACTTTAGATTTAAAAGTGGTATGCCAATGACCGGACAGTTGTCGCGGACATGAAATTCCAGGGCTTCTACGTGATTGTCCATCAGACGATACAGGGCGGCAACATTACTGCCGTAGCTGTTGGTCAGGGAACGGACATATTTTAAAATATATTCGGTAGTGGTATTTCTTGCGGAAATAATACTGCCGATAGGAAGCTCTTCAATAATTTCATCCTGAGCCATTTTGCTGATTTTTGTTATTTTCTTGCACTTTGGTGCAACTTTGTCTGCGTACAGAGAAAGGAAAATGTTGGTTTCGTCCTGGGTTGTCAGGGAAACGAAGGCATCCATTTGCGGGAGCCCTTCCTCCAGCAGGTTTTCATGTACGGTGGCATCCCCATGGATAATCATGGCTTTTGGCAGGGCAAGACTTAAGAAACGGCTGCGTTCCCTGTCTTTTTCTATAATTTTTACATCGATTCCGGATTTGCCCAGAATTTCTGCCAGATAGTAAGCGGTGGTGCCGCCGCCGGCAATCATGACATCTTTAATTTCACGGACAGCGGACATCTGAAGTGCATTACAGAACCCTGCAATTTTTTTTCTTGGCATAATAACGGAGATGGTATCTCCGGAATGCAGAATGCTGTTACCGTTTGGAATGCTGATTTCGTGCTCATGCTCTAAAATGCAGATTAAGACTTCCCGGTTGAACTTTTTGGAAAACTCAAAGACCTTCATGTTATCGTAAGGAGAGTCTTCCGGAATAGCAACACGAAGTAAATCGACCCGGCCTCTGGCAAAGGAGTCGATATCAATGGCATCGGGCACCTGGATTAAACGCGCAATTTCATGAGCTGCCGCATACTCCGGATTGATACTGGAGGAAATGCCGATGGCAGCCTTTAAATAATCTATTTCATTGAAATACTGCGGATTTCTGACTCTTGCTATGGTGCGACAGTTGTTGCCGGCCTTTTTTGCAATGAGGCAGGTGATTAGATTAACTTCATCTTCATTGGTAACTGCAATAAGAAGATCGGTGGTTTCAATGCCGGCTTCTTGCTGGACCAAAAAACTGGTTCCGTTTCCGGTCATGACCTGAATGTCCAGATTGTCTACAACCGGTTGCAGACGATCCACATCTTTGTCGATGAGTGTAATATCGTGTCCTTCATCATTTAGCTGTTGGCACAGTGCGTAACCTACTTTGCCACAGCCCACAACAATAATTTTCATACCTAAAAATCCTTTCGAATTCTCTTTTTGGTGTATCATTTATTATATCATAGAAAGACAATTCTGTCACGGAAAATGTTGATTTTTCACGTTAAAGAATTAACGAAGAAAAAAACAAAAAAAGCTATCTTTTCCCGCAAAAGTGTGGTACAATAAACAATGTATTTTAAAGGAGAATGGATAATGGGGAAAAATGGCGGAATTGCAAGAAGTATCATGATGATATCTCAAATCAGCATATCCATGCTGGTTCCTATTTTTCTGTGTATCTTCTTCGGAATCAAATTAAACGAGTGGCTGGATACCGTATACTTCATGCCGATATTCCTGTTTCTTGGCATGGGAGCAGCCATCCGTAATGTTTACCAACTTACCAAAAGCTTTTATGCAAAAGATAAAAAAAGAGAAGACGACGAGCTGGCCTACATCGAGAATTTAAAAAAGGCCGGAGAGCGCAACAAACAAAAAAGAGAAATGCGGGAGAGTACAACAAAAAATAACGAAATATAATCGTTACGGCAGGAGGATTTAGTCATGAAGGAAACAAAACAGACGTTGTACGAACTCATTGCAGGTATTATTTTTTGTGTCCTTATTTTTATGGCAGGAAATATTTTTGCGTCTAATCGGATAGCCTATTCATTGGGGCTGTTACTTGGCAGTGTAATTTCCGGTATTATGAGCGCCCATATGTACCGTGCCCTGGAGCAGGCGATGCTCTATGATGAGGACACTGCAGCAAAAAAAGTCCAAAAGGGAACTATCTTACGGTTTCTGTTGATGGTGGCAGGGCTGGTGGCCGCACTTTTGCTGCCGGAGTGGATTTCCGTCATCGGTGTGGCACTTGGCGTGTTAAGTTTGAAGTTTTCGGCTTATTTACAGCCGTTAACCCATAAAGTTTTTCAAAATTTTATAAACAAAGGAAGGTGAGAAAGTGGGACCAGGGAGTGTCTTTCGAATGGGCATACTGGCAACCTCCGACACAAAGGTAACCTTTGGTGTGGACGGTTTGCTCAGGTATGAACTGTTTGGACAGGAACTATGGATTACCAATACCCACGTCGCTCTTCTGCTGGTGGTATTGACGCTGGCAATTTTTTCGATTGTTGCCAACCGTGCCATCAGAAAAGCAGATCCGAACGAGGTGCCGGGAACGTTCCTCAATATCATTGAGTACCTGGTAGAACTGGTGGATGGCCTGACAAGAAATAATATGGGAGATAAGCATTTTTCAAAGTTTTCCAACTATATCGGAACTTTATTTGCATTCCTTCTCGTAGCAAACTTGTCCGGACTGTTCGGACTCAGACCGCCAACAGCGGACTATGGTGTAACCCTGGGACTTGCCCTGATTACATTCGTACTGATTCACTACAATGGCTTCAAGTACGAAAAAGCAGGACATGTTACCAAGCTGTTCCAGCCGTTATTGTTAACACCAATTAACATTATCGGTGAAATCGCAACACCAATGTCCATGTCCTTACGTTTGTTCGGTAATATTTTATCCGGAACCGTAATGATGGGCTTGTTGTATGGTCTGCTTCCAAAACTGCTGCAGTTTTTCATTTGGCCGATTTTCGGTGGATTGCATGTTTACTTTGACGTGTTCTCCGGCGCAATTCAG
>JAZQJL010000333.1:0-3364 GCA_045541595.1 Lachnospiraceae bacterium
CCATGCATATTCCAAAGGGAGTGGCAGTGGGGGTAATCGGAGCTTCCGGAGCCGGAAAAACTACGCTGCTCCGTCTGGCCTGTGGTCTGCTTAAGCCGGAATCAGGTGAGGTCTACACATTGCAACAGTGTCCTGTGGAAAAGCGGATGCTGCTGGGCCCCCGGCTGGGATGTCTTTTGGAAAAGATGCCGGTTTTGGATGGGGAAAGCAGTGTGGAGGATAATTTCAGAAATTTGAAAATCATTCATCAGCTTTCGGACGAAACGTTTACAAAGGAGTATTGCTTCCTGGCAGAGCGGTTTGATATCCGGGAATTGGAACATTCCGTGGTGAAAAGTCTGTCCTTTGGACAACGACGGCGTGTAGAACTGGCAGCAGTGCTGTTGCATCGGCCGGAACTGCTGCTTCTGGATGAGCCTACTAACGGGCTGGATGAGAACGCAAAAAATACGTTACGGGAACTGCTGAAGGAAAAAGTGGAGCAGGGTATGACCCTGGTGTTTGCTTCCCATAACATGCGGGAAGTGTCCGAAAGATGCCGCCGTGTTGCGGTATTGGAGCAGGGAAGGTTACTGTATTACGGAGAAGAGGCTGCGTTACTTCGCCGGTATGCCCCGATGGACAGTATGAGGCTGAAACTCTCCGGACAAATACCGGATATGGATGATTTGCCGGTGGCAAAGTATGTTCTGGAAGGCGAAGAACTGCTTCTTACCTACAATTCTAATTATATTACTGCATCGGAGCTGTTAGAGGTGATTTTGCGGCAAATTTCGGTAAAAGAGGTTTCCATACAAAAGCCAAGGCTGGAGGATGTAATTTTTGCAATTAAGGCGGCAGAGTGTAAAACAAAGGAAGAGGGGTTAATATCATGAGCTTTATTGAAGTAAACAAAGTCAGTAAAAGATTTCGCATTAACAAAAGAGCCGGCGGAATTCCCGGGATGCTTGCCAATCTGTTTGTGCCAAAATATGAGTACAAGCAGGCGGTAAAGGAGATTAGTTTCTCTATTGAAGAAGGAGAGATGGTGGGATTTATCGGACCGAACGGAGCCGGTAAATCAACGACCATCAAGATGCTGTCCGGAATTCTTTGTCCGGACAGCGGAGATATCCGGGTAAATGGTTATTCACCTTACAAGGACAGAAAAAAATATGTGGGAAATATCGGAGTTGTCTTTGGACAAAAGTCCCAACTTCAGTGGGATTTGCCGGTGTTGGACAGCTTTGAACTTCTGAAGGCAATTTACCGCATTCCGGAAGAAACCTACCGGGCTAATCTGGCCAGATTCACGGAAATGCTTGATATGTCTTCCTTTTTGCAGCAGCCTGTACGGCAACTGTCTTTGGGACAGCGGATGCGGGCAGACATTGTGGCGGCGCTGTTGCATTCGCCGAAAATTGTGTTCTTTGATGAGCCTACCATCGGTGTGGATGTGGTGGGTAAGGAGACCATACGCCGGTTTATCAGGGAGCTGAACGAAAAGGATAATATTACCATGATTTTCACCACCCATGATATGCAGGATATTGAGAAGGTCTGCGACCGGCTGATTATTATTGATAAGGGTTCCAAGGTGTATGACGGGGAACTGGCGGGAATCAGAGAAAAGTTTGGCACCACAAGACAGCTTGACGTGGAATTTATGCAGGAATGTGATGTGGAACCGATAGAGCATGTGGAAATTATGAACCTGGATGCAAGAAAGAAACGGTTCGTGTTTGAAAACCGGGATGTGAAAATTGATGAGCTGATGAATGAACTTCTGACAAACTATAATATTCGCGATATCAATATTTCTGAACCGGAGATTGAGAGCCTGATCCGTAAAATCTACAACGGGGAGGTGCTTTAGATGAAGCTGGCACCTTATCTTGCTTTTGCAAAGAAAAGCTTTTTAAATCGCAGTGCCTACCGTTTTAATCATTGGATGGGGATTTTAAATACATTGGTGCGAATTTTTATTTTCTGGTGTATTTATCGTACGCTGTACGGAGAAAAAACGGAGGTGGATGGCATTACCATGGCCATGGTAACCACAAATTTTGTATTGTCCATCGGAATGGATGCGTTATTTGGCATCAATGATTATTACCTTCCAAACCGTATCGGTAACGGAAGTATTGCAACAGAGCTGCTGCTGCCAATCAGTTTCCGGGGAAGAATGTTATTTGAAAATCTGGGAAATACAGTGTTTCAGTTGATTTTTCATTTTGTTCCGGCCCTGGTGGTTTCGGCTCTGACCGTGGGAGTTTTGCCACCGGCCGGTGCGGGACGGTTTCTGCTGTTTCTAATCAGTGCGGTTTTGGGTTACGGAGTGTTGTGGAATTTGAGTTTTCTGCTCCAAACCTTTTCTTTCTGGCTGATTAATATGTGGAGCCTGCTTACCATCAAGAATGTGTTTTTAAACGTGCTGTCCGGTTCCATGATTCCGCTGTGGTTTATGCCGGACTGGATGACGCCGGTGCTGAATGTGTTGCCGTTTTCCTCCATCTATTTTACGCCGGTACAGATTTACCTCGGTCAGCTGAACAGGGAGGAAATTCTTACAAAGTTCTTTATCCAGATGATATGGATTGCAGTGCTCTATCTGTGCGGAACTGTATTCTGGGAAAAAGGAAAAAAGAAACTGGTGGTGCAGGGAGGTTGAGGATATGAAAAATGATGTACTGCACCTGATTGGTGTATATACGAAAACAATTATGAAATCCTGGTTCCAGTATAAAGTAGACGCGGTACTCCGGTCACTGGCCGTTTTTCTTCGGGAATCCACAGGGATTATTGTGGTGTATTTTACATTGCTGAAATTTGAAACCTTGAATGGCTGGAATGTGTATGAACTGCTGTTTTTGTTCAGTTTGCTCTTTGTAACGTACGGCATTTTAATCTTGTTTTTTACAGGTTTGCGGGACTTTGGACACACGGTGCGCAACGGCGGATTTGACCGCTTTATTCTGCGGCCGAGAGGTCTGCTGTTTCAAATCATTTTTGTGAATGCGGACTGGTTTGCTGCCATTGGACACGGTGGTCTTGGCATTGTCTTATTTCTGATTTCGGCTTCCAAGGTAGGCATTGTCTGGAGCTTTGGAAAAGCAGTATATTACCTCTTTGCAATTTTCGGCGGTGTGATGATTCAGGGAGCCATCTTTTTGTTTCTGGCGACGCTGAACATTTATCTGTTGGAAACGGGAAGCCTGAAGGAACTGTTTTATTGGAATGCCAGAAAGTTTGCCGGGTATCCGGTAAGCATTTTCCACAAGGCAATCCAGATAGGCATGATTTATGTGGTGCCGTTTGCATTTGTAAATTATTTTCCGGCTCAGTTTTTACTTCGGAAGGAGGATATGGCGGCCTATCCGGAAGT
>JAZQJL010000334.1:0-6109 GCA_045541595.1 Lachnospiraceae bacterium
CAAATCGTACGGAAGCATCTTTACCGTATAGGTATCGGAAAGGAAATCCGCGTAATTTGCATTGCCGGTCACTCTGATCTGCACGTACAAGGTGCCTGCATTGGTCATGGTTGGCGCTGTCTTGCTCCAGGAAGTCCAGGTAGACTTGTTGGCGCTGGTGCGGTAATATACCTCACTGCCTTCCGGAGCTTGGGAAATATCCACGCTCTCCACCACTTCAAGTGCCTGGCCGTGGGCATAGGTCAGTTCCTCTGCCAGGTCAGCGGTTACTGCGTTCTCAGGAAATGCTGCCTTTGTAATGCTGTACTTTATGGTTGCTGTCTTACCGCCAATGGTAAGCGTTGCGGTATAACTTCCCACATCCACCGGAGCGGACTTATCTGCTGTGCTGTATTCCACCTCCGGAAGTTCCAGTGCACCGCCCGGAGTCTGAGTAATCACTACAGGCTTTGCTTCACCGTTATAGGTGTTATCTTCCGGAACAGAAAGCTTAATGGTTGCCTTCTTATTTTCAAGCGGACAAACGCCGATGGTTCCGCTACAAACTGCCGTAATGGTGGAGCCGCTGACCGTATAGCGAAGCACATGGGCATGCTCTACAATCTCAAAGGTTGCGGTTCCGCTGACATTGTAGTTACCGCCGGCCTTATCGGTAACGGTAATGGTTGCCGTACCAAGCTCCGTATTATTGCTGTATGCTACGGTATATTCGCCCGCAGGGATGGTTGCTGTTCCATCCTTCAGGGTAAATGTCGGTTCAACGGCACTTCCGGTATGGCCATACCGGACTGCCAGACCGTCAAAGGTTGGATTTGTTACTTCCTTTGCGGAAATAGTAACATTACATGCCACTGCTCCCGTTGGCTGAGTCAGAGTATAGTTGCCTGCATCAGTGCCTGTCAGAGTCAACGTTGGCAAAGTCACCTGGGTATAAGATGCTGCATTGGCACTGCTAAGGGTACCGGTCAGATTGGTCACATTCACTGCCACAACTTCTCCCGGTGCGACACCGGACAAGGTAACATCAGTAATCGTAACCTTGGTTGTACCATCATATTCCCTGTCTTCTGCAGTTGCAGATGCCACCTGCAGAGCACCCTTGTTGATGGTAAATGTTGTAGAAACCGTCTTTCCTCCCAGGGTAAAGGTTGCTTTATAAGAGCCTACATTCACAGGAGCCAAACCGTCTGTTGTATTGTAGACAATCTCCGGTAAGGATGCGAATGTGTCTGCAGGGCTTTGGGTTACGGTTGCTTCCTTTGCCGTGCCGTCATAGGTAATGGTTCCTGCCGGCTTGGTAAGGGTAAGGGTAGCGGTATTATTTGCCACCGGACAAACACCAATGGTTCCGCTACATTTTGCGGTAATCACGGTGCCTCTTACTGTATAGCTCCAAACATGGGCATGCTCTACCAGTTCAAAGGTTGCAGTTCCGCTGACGTTATAGTTACCGCCGGCCTTATCGGTAATGGTAATGGTACCTGTTCCTACTGCCACGTTATTGCTGTATTCCACGGTATACTCTGCCGCGTCAATGACAGTGCTTCCGTCCTTTAAGGTAAAGGTTGGTTCCACCGCATTTCCCGTAGTGGCATACTGTGCTGCCAGACCGGCAAAGGTTGGGGTTGTTACTGTTTTTGGAGAAATCGTAACATTACATGTCACTGCTCCTGTTGGCTGAGTCAGCGTATAGTTTGCCGCATTGGCACCGGTTAATGTCAGGAAAGGCAAAGTCACCTCGGTATAGGATGCTGCATTGGCACTGCCAAGGGTACCGGTCAGATTGATCACATTCACTGCCACAACTTCTCCCGGTGCGACACCGGACAAGGTAACATCAGTAATCGTAACCTTGGTTGTACCATCATATTCCCTGTCTTCTGCTACTGCAGATACCACCTGCAGGACACCCTTGTTGATGGTAAATGTTGTGCTGACTGTTCCGGTGTACTCGTTGATACCGGTAACCGTAACCGTACCTTTTCCTACTGCTACATTGTTACTGTATGTTACGCTATAGTCAGAGCCTTCATTTAAGAATGCTCCGGACTTTAAAATGACAGATTCTACTGCCGGTTCAAGCGCCGCACCTGTATAAGTCACCGCAGTGTTTTCCAGGGTAATCGTCGCTGACGCTATGGAGTAAGAAAGATACAGACCGTCTGCTCTTGCATTTACCACATAGTTCAGATATGGGTTGGTATAATTGAAATGATCTACCGGTAAAGAAACCTCTGCGCTGTTAGGTTTTGCAAAGCATCCGGTTTCCTCACACTCTATCGTATAGTTGTATTGCGGAGTTTCCATAAACTCTACAATTCCGCCGGCATAATAGAAATACGGTACTGCACTGAATTCGCTCAGTTCGTTAAAATATACCGTTCCATTATCCAAATAAATTCCGATTTCTTCTGCATCGATTTTAACATTTTCGCCGACGTAGGACGTACCCGCATTCCTAAGGGCACACTCACCGATAAATTCACCACCATCCAAACGGAGTGTTGCATTTTCGGCTACATATACCACCGCTTCGCTTCCTCCGTCTCCGCTGCCGCTCATTTTACCGTTTGTGCCGGAATCCTGAATGGTTAACTCCGCGGTTCCGCCTACGGAGACAATGGTCCAAGCGGTTGAAGTAAAGGTTTTTCCGTTTAAGTCCAAGGTTTTTGTTCCGTCTGTCACCTCAATGGAACGGTCATAGTCGGAAATATTGGTTACCAAGGTAAGGGTGGTACCATCCGTCCAGTTTGTTAATGCAGTTGCAAAATCATCATGATATGTATCATCCACCTTGGCTACTGCCAGTAAAGTTCCGCATTCGTGCTCACAATAACCGGTTGCCGGATCCATGGAATGCAAGCTTTCGTCTGCCTCGTTATATACGGTATTACATAAGCTGCAGGCTTCATCGGAGAGACATGTTGCCTCAGATAAGGTACACGCTTCCTCCGTTACCACTTTATATCCTGCCGGACAGTCTTCACAGGCTGCCGTTTTGGTGTGCTTTTTCACACCGTTTCCCTTGGTGGTATAGCTTGTGGTTAAGGTATGTTCGTGCTCTACCCCTTCCACATATATCTTCGTGTCCGCATCTACATACAATTCCTCCAAATTGGTGATGGAAGAACCCTCCGTGAAATAGAGCTTATCATCTGCCTCCAAAGAACAATAACCTGCCGGAAGAGTCACTGTTCCATAAACCGTAGTAGTAGCCATGCCATGCTCCCAGACCAAAGTGTCTGTAAAGGTTGCTTCTGTATTTCCTTCCAGAGATGCTAACTCCAGGATACAATTTTTAACGGTGATTGTATCAACATAAGAAAAACTTGCACCAAACACGTTATTGGAACCAAGAATGGTCAAACTTTCCCCATCACTCAGGGGACCCGTGATAGTAATACCCAGGATATCTCCGACCAATCGAATGCTCAAATCGCCCTCCGCCCATGAAATACCTACCGGAGAAACGATATTTTCCAGTGTCAGAACCCCGTCTTCATAACTCCAGGCACCGGCATCTACTGTGCCGCTTGAAGTAACAATAATGCCATCTGCAAGGGCTGTTACAATTACATCATCAACCATTAAACCGTAAACAAGATTTTCCGCTTCCGGTTCATAGGCCGTTTCCGAAAGTTCCGGACCGTTGGTGAAGGCAACACTGTTGGTAGAACTCAGACGGTTTTCTACCGGGTGGCTTTCAAGATACGTCATATCATCGCTGCCGTATACCAGTGTTTCGGAGCCAAGCAGGAGCCAGTCTTCATTTTCATAACCGGACGCTGCATTGCCACCGGTTCCCGGGTCGTTCCAGGTAACGTCCACCGCATACCATTTGCCACCCAGTTTCGTATAATTCCACATATGACCGCCCATTGCTGAACCGCCGGCATCCAGCGGATTACCATCCACCAGAACACAGTCAATACCGCTTCTGTCACAAAGCAGTTTAAAAGCTCTGGCGTATGCTTCACAAACAGGACCTTTCGTTCCGGTTAACCCTGCCAGGGCACTGGTAACCTCACGGCAGTCATGACCGATGGAATTTAAGTCAGCACTGCTGTTGTATGCATTATTTTCTGTCAGCCACTGATTAAAGTAGCGGATTTTTTCGTAATCGGACTTGTCGGTTGCACCTGCAAGCACAGCATCGGCATTCTCTTTTAGTGCTGTCACTGCTGCCGAAATTTCAGCTTCGGTGTTGTACTCTTCTACCCGTACTTCGAAGTCTATAGCACCATTATTATCCAGATGCTGCAAATAAAAATAAACAGTTACATCATAGGTCCAGCCGTTTGTGGCATCCCCCTCCAGATTGCTGTATCCAGTTCCCCATTTGCTGGTATTTCCAAGCCAGAACACTTCCGGATGGTCTCTGTCAAAGGCATGATATGCTGCCAAAGCACAATTTCTGTAATAGGTTCTGTCAAGTTCTTCGGCACGTGCCAAGGCAGCCGCACTGTCATCCGGATTGCTGCCGTCTTCCAGGGTAAGGGGCACGTTAGTCGTGACTTTCATATAGTAGTTTACCGGATTGCCACCATCATCCACATAGTAAGAGTCATCAATTAAAAAGTCATCGGTACCGTCACCATCCGACGCTTCTATCAAATCATTATAAAAGTCTTTAATAAAGGCATGGTCCCCGCTGGTGTCCAGACGGTCAATCCACTGTACCTCAGTTCCGTCGATTAAATCAGGAACTCCGGTATCCCCCATACCAAAGAATGACCAGGCAATGGCGGAAGTTTCTATTGTATCGATGTACTCAATTTCCGGTACGAACTCTTCCTCCTCATTTCCTGTGTTTAAAGGTTCCTCTGTGTCCAATGTTACATCCGGAGCAGATTCTTTCGTTTCTTCTACTTCCATAACCGTAACACTGTCACCTTCTGTTTCCGCCCGGACGGTCATAGTTGGTACGTGGGTAATGCCGCTGATTAATGCAAAGCAAAGTACCCATGCCAAAAGCCGCCGGATGTCTGCAAAAACGTTTCTTTTCATGCTTTCTCTTCTCCTATCTTTTTCTTTTTTTTGGTCCTTTATCTATTTTTTTGAATGTTCAGAATAATTATAACACATTATTTTCATTTTTGTTATACTTTTAGTGTAAATTTTAATTTTTTATACAAAAAAACATATCTGCACACAGAACGTTAGCGATAGCGGTTCTGTAGCAGATATGCTTTTTTTCTACTCTTCTATGGATGTCTTTTTATGTACCACAACGGTTTCTTCCAAACAAGTGAAGCACTCTTCCACTTTCTTTTTATCCATCTTTGGTGTAATTAAACTTACTACCGGCACTACAATCATGCCTGCAATCATAGCGATAGCACCTGCATTGATTGGGGATGCAATGAACTTAAAGAACATATTGGCTACAGTAATCCCTACACCGCATACAAAGCTGGCCCAAACAGCAGCTTTGGTTACACCCTTCCAGTACAAACCATACATGAAAGGAGCTAAAAATGCGCCGGCCAATGCTCCCCAGGAAATACCCATGAGCTGCGCAATAAAGTCCGGTGGGTCCATTGCGATGATTACACTGATGGCAATAAATATTACCAAAAAGACTCTCATGCAAAGCAACTGTTTCTTTTCGTTCATATCCTTCACAATATTGCCCTTGATTAAATCCAGTGTCAAAGTAGAACTGGAGGTAAGCACCAGGGAAGACAGTGTGGACATGGAAGCAGATAACACCAACACAATTACAACACCTATTAAAATGTCTGAAAGGCCTGAAAGCATACTGGGTACGATAGCGTCGTATACAATTTTACCATTGGCATCGTATATAGCCGGTGTATCAAACAAACGTCCGAAGCCACCCAGGAAATAACATCCGCCGGAAATAACAATGGCAAAAATCGTAGAAATGATAGTACCTGTTTTGATGGATTTTTCATCCTTAATGGCATAGAATTTATGTACCATCTGCGGCAATCCCCAGGTACCCAATGAGGTCAGCACCACAACACCAAGCAGATTCGGCAAATCCGGACCGAAGAAGGACGCAAATACCCCCTTCTGCCCCATGGTAAGCGGCACATCACTTTCTAATTCAGCTAACTTAAATACCGCTTCATAGAAGCCGCCC